>JABJCN010000009.1 GCA_018668635.1 Opitutia bacterium | reverse complement strand
TACGCTTGCTTGATCATAGGAGAAGCCCAACCTTGATTGAAGTGCTCCATTTTCAGCTCTAGCATTCGCCAAGTTTTGCAGATCAACCAGAATTGAATCCATCGTTAGACTCGCATCTGCTATGCCACCACTCGTTGTTGAAGTTACATCTCCCGAGAAACCAGCACTGATTGACGCGTTTACAAGTGCACCTGCGGTTCCTGTACTAGTTGTACTGCTGTTCTGGCTAGCAAGGTATACGCTATTTATTGTTACAGACGGAGCATTGGTTGAATTACCTTGTTCTGTTGTAAACACCTCGAATACACCAGATTGATTACCATCGGTTACCCCATGAGTGGCCGAAAACATATTGATGCCGTTGAACGCTTCTGACTGTAGGTCCAACAACTGCTGACGTAGAACCTGATATTCTTCATTGTAATTTTGAAGATCACCGGAGTTCTTTGTCGGGTCATTGGTCATTGCCTTCAGTTCAGCAATGCGGTCGATGACAGATGTTGCAGTCTGTAATACCCCATCTTGGGTCTGAAGCAGGGAGATTGCATTCTGTATATTATTCTTTGCTGCAAAACCACGATTCACTGCGGCTTTCATTTTTAACTGAACAGCCATCCCCCCAGCATCATCATTGGGGCGGACAATCCGTTTTCCGCTGGACAGCTTGTTAAGGCTGTTACGTAGGTTGTCGTCGTTAATTTCTAACTGACGTGCGGCATACGAGGCCGCGAAGTTACTGCTTATGATCAGTGACATTTTATCTTCCTTGATTTAGTTGTTATGGCGACCTCCTTGTCGCCACAGGCCCCATTTTATTAAGGATTGGGGAACCTTGTATATACAAAAAAATTTACAGTTATTTTGATTTTTTACCGGGATTCAGGATTCACGCTTAAAATCTACCGCAATGAAGCGGATGATTGCGTTCCTGGCATCTTCATGCGCAACTGGATTTTCTTTAATCCCAGAATGATCGCATTCTGAGTTTTCAGAGAATCGCTACTTGCAGTCAATGGACGCAAAGATACCCGATTCCACTATCCGGAAACGGGTTAGGTAATTTTAATCTGAAATATCACGTCTATCCTCCTTGATTGACTTGGTTGTATCTGACGGCGTCCTTGCCGATTTTTCTATCTTCGAAAACCAATATCGTCGCCCATTCGATAAATGTCAAGTCCTTGCGTCCTTTTTTTTATTTTCTTACACAACTTTAATTTTTACCTCCTAAAGCGTTTGATAGAGCGGAAACGAGACCATATTTTATCAACTTGCGGAATAGTGTTTCTTATGATTCTTTTCATATTTTCTCATTAACCACATCAATATTTAAGCATGGAATCTCAATATTTGGATGATATCATCTCGGCCATGAAATCTTATCAGTCCGGTGATGTTGAAGAGGCAGCCGCACTTGCAAAACAGATTTCCCTGCTGGAACCTGAAAATGATATTGTCACTCTTTTGCTTGGGAATTGTGCCGTTGTAAGTGGTGATTTTGAAACGAGTATTATTCATTATCGAAAAACTCTTGAAATTAATCCTCACTTGAGGGATGCACAATTGGGTCTGGCGAGGATTTACCTAAAGCTCAATCGTGCCAAAGAGGCTTTTGAATGTTTTCAAGCCCTTTTGATTGGTGACAACATGGATGTTGAATGCCTATTGGGGTCCGCAGAGGCATTGGTTGGCATGGGTGCTGAAGAGGAGGCAAAATCTACAATTAATCTGATCCTTAAAATAGATCCTTCGAAATCCTTTGCCCACTTATTACTGGCTCGAATTGCCCGTGGTCGTGCCAATGTAGAACAATCTATTGGGCACTTATTGGATGCCATTGCTGTTGATCCTCATTCAATAAATGCATACAACGAAATGGGAATCGATTTGATACGAGCTGGTGATCCTCTTGCAGCCTGTAAGGCATTTCAAACAATCCTCGATCAGGAAAAGCGATCCAGTGACTATGTTTTTTCAAATTGGCTATTGGCTTCGCAATATCTCGACGAACTAAGTGCAAAAGAAATCTTTGCTAGGCACCAACATTGGGAAACAGTTCATGGCTGTGAAAATCCGAGAGATCGATTTGATTTTCATAATGATGTGACTACTGACCGTCTTTTGCGAGTGGGTTTTGTGTCATCTGATTTGTATTCGCATTCCATTTTTTTCTTTCTTCAGGGGCTTCTTTCGGGTCATGAGAGATCAGGATTTGAATTTATCTTTTTTTCTGATTTAAATGAAAAAGCAGAAGATGATCGTTCTGCAATTCTACGAGCTCTTTCGGATGACTGGATCCGCATCAAGCGAAAGGGGGATAAGTTTGTTTCTCAGATTATCGAGGATGCCCGTATTGATATTTTAATCGATCTTGCCGGTCATACCGGAGGCAATCGTCTTTCAATGTTTTCTTCTCGAACTGCCCCCGTTCAAGTTACATGGCTAGGCTATGCTGGGACAACCGGTTTGACTAATATAGATTATAGGATTGTTGATGAAGTTTCAGACCCCACACCAGATGCGGATAAACTGGCAACAGAGACCCTGATTCGTTTACCGGGGTCTTTTCTGTGCTACCAACCTTTGGCTGATTGGCTCGAGTTGCCTTTTAAGCAGGAGTTGTCTCCGGACAAGATTGTCTTTGGCACGTTTAATGAGGCCCCAAAATTTAGCCCCTCGGCTGTTCGTTTATGGTGCGAAATTCTTCGACGGATACCGGAGGCGGAACTGGTTTTTAAATGTCGTCCTTTTGGAGAAGACAAGACGAGGGAATTCATGATGGACCACTTTAGGGAGCACGGGGTGGATGAATCACGTGTACGCATGATCGGCTTTATCCCTTCAAGCTCCAGTCATCTGGGCACTTATAACGAAATGGATATTGCACTGGATCCATTTCCCTACAATGGCACCACAACATCTTGTGAAGCTTTGTGGATGGGTGTTCCATTTATCACCCGCGAAGGTGACCGACATTGTGCCCGAGTCGGTATGTCTTTATTAAAGTCCGTCGGGTTGGATGAATGGATTGCCAAATCTGACGAGGAATACGTTGAAAAGGCTGTTTTCTTTGCTCAAAACCGGGATAGACTTCTTGGAATTAAGCTAAACCTGCGCCAGCAGATGAAAGATTCTGCACTTTGTGACTCCAATGCTTTTAGCAGGCACTTCTGCCATGCCTTGCGGGAAATGTGGGTAACGTGGTGTAGAGAGAAGCATCAACGTGTTTAAACGTTTACTGGCAGCTTTTTTAAGACAAGATACTGATTCAATTTCTGCTAAATTACAATTTTTAGGGGATTTTCGGGAAGGCTTAGGACGCCATTAGGCTCGTGACTGCATCAGCCAACGGTTTTAAATTGACCGTCTTGGTCTGAACCTTGGTTTTTGAAGAAGCCAAGTTGGTCACTAAATTAACATATTCTTCCGTGCTTCCAGCAATCAAATTGCTTAATCCCTGTTCTTCCAGCAAACCAGCGGTGGATCTTTCCCTCATGGTGGTACCCTTAACGGTCACCACGGGTAATCCCTCCTTCAGTGCTCTGGCGGCGGGAAAAAGGGTGTTGCAGGGAAATGCTTCCAGATAGATATTGGAAAACGCCAAGCATGCGTCCAGATGATATACGGTGCCCAGAATGTCGTTCATGATCAGCAGCCTGTTGAGCGAGACACCGGCTTGGTCTGCTGAATGTTCCATTGTTGCAACGAAGCTTTCCCTTTCCTCATCAAGGATAGTCACGTCAAGGAAAGGGGTTAGCAGTAGTTTTGCCTCCGGGATTTGCTTAAGAAGAGACATCCAGACTTCACGTGTCTGTGGGCTTATACAATCTGGATTGGCAGCGGAGATTAAAACCAAATCTTCCTCGGCAAGCATAAGCTCATCCTTGGTGATGGGGTTTTCTTCCTCTATTTTGGGCTGTTCGAGGCAAAGAGTACTGGATAGACCTTCAATTGGAATGGCATTCTCCGTCAAAAGTTCCTCGTTATTTGAGTTGTTCTCACTAACGAATAGGCTGGAGAGATGAGGAAATCCAGTTGTCAATATCGTTGATTGCATCACGATCTGTTTTGGCGCCAGATTTTGCAGGGCCAAAAGGAAGGCCGGGTTTCCTGAGTGATGAATGGAGTCTGTGAATATGAGAATCTCGCAACGGAGGTCGAATAGCAATTGCGAAGCTTCCTTGATTCCTTTTGGTAACAGGATGGTCCTTCCAGCCAGATCCTCTGCTTTTTTCTGGATGGACGAAGCAATCGCAGAGTCACAAATAAACACCGCTTCCAATCCTTCATTCGTAAGGGCTTCCAAAAGTGCAAGCGCATAAATGGTGCAGTCACCCTGTCCTACGTGGCTGCACAAAATGCCGATCCTTCCTTTGGCGGCATCCGGCTCATTTTCAAGCCTCATTTTATAATGGTTCAAGATGAACGTAAAGACTGAAGCTCTATTTGCCATCAAATCCTTCAGTGGGTCACTGGGACTGTTTAGGCAGGGGGCTATATTGTTTGAGCGGATTGCCAATTCTGCCAGTTGGGTCGTCAGTTCAGAGCTCGGGTCAGCCTCAATTCGCTTGGCCAGGTATTGAAATGCGGTTTTTAGGCAATTACTTTTCCTTTCTAGATCTTCCTGATCAAAAGATTGTGCAGAGCCCATAAGATTCTCCAGGACGGTTGCGATCAATTCATCTGGAATGTATTCAAGATCGCCTATGAACGGGATCAGGTGGGGAGGTAGGTAGAGAGTTCCCAGAAGAAAGTCTCTGGTCATCGTTTGCGGATCTGTTTCTTCCACTTGACGAGTAAAGATTTCCGAAAGCATTTCGGTATCCTTTTCCTGCAATTCACAGGCATCCCGCATGGATTCCGAAGTCATGGATTGAAATCCGGCAAGGTTGATGAACTCGGTGATTGCCTCCTTTGGGGCAAGGTGCATGACTTTTTGCACAAAGGATTGGCGACTTTCACTCAGGCGGTCGTAGTTTAACGGTGGTTCGAATGCGGCCATTTTGTAATGTTTTTAATTGGGCTGGGTTAAAGGCTTTGCCTATTGGGAACTCGAGAATTTCTTGAGTAGTCGCAGGATTTCTTGTGTCTCTGAAATAATTTCTTTTCTTAATTCATCGGCAAGAGTTTTTGCATTTAATAAGTGCGGCATGTTCTTGAGGCTCAGGGTTCCCAATAGCATGGATATATTTTCATCTTTATAAATGGAGAGCATTGAATTCCATTGCAGGGTTTCATCACCTTTATGTAGCGTGATTTCAATCTCATCCTTCATGGATGCAAGGCTTTCTTGGATGTGAAGCATGATTTTTTTCACTTCACCATCCTCTTTCCCTAACCTTAGATTGGATAGAGTTGGTCGTTTTTGTATTACAACGGGGAGCATAAGGCCAAGAGCTTCAGGGGGTACAACCTTCGCCTGTGTTAATTTGGCCCCACGGTCTGTAATGTTCCATACTTCTTGATTTTCTGGTAGCTTCACTATCAGTTCGTTCAGTTGCTCCAGTTCGGAAAGGAGCCATGTTTTGACTTGCTTTTGATAGTTGCCCGGGACACTCGCGTGCTGACCTGCCGGATTGTGTTGTTTCCCTCGGGATATTTTTTGGTCCACATCTGTCGCATGTCCGGCACCTGTTTCATCCGTGGCGCAATCCATCCCGAATAGAAGGATTGGGGAACCCCCAAGCGCTGCTGCCATATTAACTGCAGTGATGCCACAGTTGCCTATACATCGAACAAGTGTCTTCGGCACATTGTTTTGGGAAAGCCAGTCTTCCGTTAGGTTATTACCAGATAGGAAGACGCTATCTTTGCTACGTTCTTGCCAGTCGTTTGGGCTTTTGGATGCAAGGAAAACCAAGCCGGGATCCGAACCCTTGGGGATACACTTCGATGCTGGTTTTTCAGCGTCTATACTGAATGTTGCATCTGGAGTAATTCCTTTTGCGTGAAGGCTTTTAAGCGCCGAGTCAGCGGCAAATACAATCATCCCCTCCCGTTCTTTCGCCAAAATCTCTAAAGATACGTCCAGTGATGGGCCGGATCCAATCACCGCAATAGGCATCCCGCCAAGGAGACCTTCCCAGTCATCCCGTGCCCTGTTTGTAATGTACTTCGATAGGTTTTGAAGAATGTTCTTTTGGACGGTGAAGCCTTCTTCTGCCCTTGTTTGGCGAGTTCTCAATGTAGCTTCACAAAGTATCTGGATACGGCTGGTGATAAAATTATATTCCGGGGTATTCCTTTGGAGGATCGAATTTCTACAAAAAATATCAGGTAGAACCAACAGGTTGATGAGAAGCAGGGTATTCAGGATATTGTCCACATCTGTGGGCTCTAGTGTCTCAATAACTGCAGGATGCACATTGGGAGGTATGGGTTCGACTTCTTTTGAACCCTGCTCGTCAACAAACCACAGGACACATGGGTAACGGCTTACGCATTCCAGTCCAGTCGAAGTGGAGACACGACCTGTCAGGATACACGTAGTCGCCCCTTCACGTTCCTCCTTCAACAACCATTCCTGAGTTTCGGCTGATGGATCCACTGAAGTCATTGATTCCTTGAGAGGATTTCTTCAGCTTCCCTAAAGTCTTCCATTGTGTCTATATCCATTGAGTACTGCTTATCAATGAGATGGGGTAGCGCATTCTCGCCGATTCTACATCCTGTTCGGAGGACAGCTTTCTTCTCTATAGCGTAGAGGCCGGTTGTTTCCTGCAGGAATGATGCGTCTTGTGATCGCTTTAGCCCATTTGGCTGCGTCGGGTTGTAGTTTATCGCCCTGCCTTCAAACCAGATCCATCCGGTTTCCTCTGTTACAAGAAAGATCGAGTCATGATTTGGCATTTCCCTGGCTAATTTTTCAATCGCTTCCCTTATGATTGTTTGTTTCAGGGTCACTGCTGTCACATACACTTGAGCATATATATCGTAATTAGGATTGGTCACAGCAAATTGGTGAATCATGTGGTTCCCATTTGCTTCATCACTAGCGAACCATTCTTCTCGTTGATGGAATCGGAATCGACTGTAACCTGCCTGCTCCAGCTTTGTGAATACAGTCTCATCTTCGCTGTCTATGAAAATATCATAATTTTCAGGCAACCCGACTAACTCATCCAACAGCCAGTGACAAAGGGGTTTACCTTGAAGATCCCGGAAGTTCTTGTTGGGGACTCGTTGGCTTGATCGACCCTTGATTGGAACTTGTACAGCAATTTTCACTTGGCGTTGTTTCTAGGCTCAAAATATCTCCTTTGTCCATTCCAATATAGAATTATTGTTTTTATTTTGTTTATTTCCCAATCCTTTCTCTTTGGCTTCATTGCTAGCTTCAGTCTCTGGTTCGACCTGGCCGGATGAATAAAAAATTATAAAATATTTAAAGCTTGGCTGGGTATCGCCGACTTGTTGGTTGTTGGAACAAGGAGGTTTCAACCGGGAGCCCGAAACCCGTTAAAGCCGGGGACATAAGGCAGCAAGGATGCTGCCGGCAACAGTCAAGGAAGACATCATGCCAATCGTAGTAAACACCAATTCGGTGGCCACCATAGCGTCATTTAACGCAGGTGCTGCCATGAAGAAACTTCAACAAAGCGTTAATCGCCTTTCAAGTGGCAAACGCATTGTAAGCCCGGCCGATGATGCCGGCGGACTATCAGTCCATTACAAACTTCAGTCCGTTCTCAAGAGGACAGAAGCAACCCGCAACAACCTCCACAATGGAGTCTCTTTCCTGCAGGTTCAGGATGGAGCAAACCAAGTAGCCGGTCGTATACTTGATCGAATGGCTGAGCTAAGGACGTTCTGGCAGGATATTTCCAAGAACGATTACGACCGACAGAACTACAATTACGAGTTCAAGGAACTCCAAGAGCAACTTGCACTCATCGAGAAGGAGAAGTTCAACGGCGTTGATCTGTATTCTCGTGATCCGTATGACAACAATCCAATAAAGATTATCACCACTGAGGATGGTAAGACCGGGGTTGTCGACATCACGCGTACAGGACTTTTTGACCATATCGACGTCAGCGATACTTATCGTGAGCGTATGACCAATCCCACCTTTGGTGGAGCCTATGGTGGAACTGCTGAACCAAAGCTTGTCAAGAACTTCGAGTCCAATGCCTCCTATAATAAGGGCGACATCATTCGAGGACGTTTTGAAGACGGCCAAATACGTCATGCCGTCGCTCTTGAACATATCGGTGAAGCCGTGGCTCAACAGGACCTTTTGCGTCTTGGTAACAAACAGGAGCAACATACATTGACGGTAGATGCCACCAGTGCAAAGGGGGACAATTATGTCGTTACCCTCGGTATTGGTGGAACGGACCACGTCATCACAACAGAGGCGGTAACAGATAGTGATTCCGAAGGCGTGGCCAAGGCGCTTGCCCAGGAGATCAATGCCAAGGGTCTTTCTGTTGCTGCAACAGTAGTCGGCACCGTGATTACCCTGAAATCAAATATCACAGGAACCAACGGTGATTTTACTGTTACTCCAACTGATCCAGCTGCAGGCGCTAATCTAACGACTACAGAAACCCAGAGTGGAGGAGATGTCGCCACTGATGTCACCACTGTAACATTCAATCTGGCAGATTCCACTGGAACCGCTATCGGAGCCGCTCTTCCGATTACCTATGATAACGATGGAACTACAGAGACCATAACGTCAATGGTTACTGCCATCAACGCAGATGCTGCCCTTAGTGCCGTTGTTACCGCAAAAGCCAATGGAGATGGCTCCTTCATCCTGACTGCCAAGGAACCAGGTGCGGCATTTACCGCAACCTTGACCACAGATGCTGCCGCTTTGCCTGATGCTTACACAAAGGTATCCACTGTTATTGCAGCAGAATCAGAAAACTGGTCGGCCGCTGGACGTGCCTTCGAAGATCAGCATGAGAGTCTCATGCTTCTATGGAATGGAGATCCTGTTTCTCGGGTTTTTCATGGCAATCTAACCGTCTCCAATCCGACACCCGATCTACGAGTTATCGCTGACCAGCAGGGTATTCCGCAAACGGTTGTGCTCGATCAGAATGTGACTGGATATCAGGCGAACCAGGTTGTTACTATTAACCTTAATAACGGTGCCCACGGTACTGTTCAGGCCAATGAGTCCGGAACCATTACCAAGGGATCGATCATTCAGGTGGTCAACAATGGTGATGGATCCTTCACTGCCGGTGAGCAGACGGTATCAGGAGTCCTTGGAGGTATATCCACCGCTGGCGACACCTATGAACCTGGGGAAGTTGTATTCAATGAGTCAGATCGCAACTACTATCTGGCAGTGGGGCAGGGGGGAGACTATACCCAGTCCACCCAAACAGCTGCCTATATAGGTCAAAATTCGGGTGAATTCGTCAAGATTGGCGATAGTATGCCTGCAATCCGCGATTACGAGGCATTCAGTCAGGACAGTGTATATGCTCGTAATGACATGGTCTACTATCAGGATAAGGTCTATGTTGCCGTTTCCGAGAGTGTCTCAGGAACAGCTGTCAATGGGCAGGGGGAGTATATTACCCCTGAGAATGATGCCAATGATGCCTTCTGGCTTGAGATCAGTAATTACAGTGGTCAGGGTTCCGGAATTCTGGACATGACCAAGGATCTCGGCGACTTTCAGGTCTCCCAGTTTGTGGACTACATTCAGGTTATGGCCAACTCGCGTGCCATTGGTGGCGGTGAAATGTCTCGCTTGAATTACAGTGATGACATTCTTATCCAGAACCAGATAAACCTGGAGGCTGCAGATGGTCGTATCATTGATGCTGATATAGCACTTGAGTCCACTCGTATGGCTCGAAATCAGGTTCTAACACAGGCCAGCGTCTCAATGGTCGCTCAGGCAAACTCTCTTGCCTCGCTGGTACTCTCATTACTACAAAATTAATCTTAACTTTCCGACTGGTAGCCGGTCCCAAATGGGGCCGGCCAGCCGGTGGGGAATTATAAAAGATCGCGGAAAAAACTATATACAAAAATTACAAAAACCAGATGATGCTATCCGTTGAAATAACCAAGTAGTCACTGGATCGAATATTTATATATACAAAATTAATCTCCCAAATGACCCATACCATCTACAGAGGACGTCAACGTCTAGTGCCAGATCCGGCGTTATCTGTTCTGATGCAGGATAGGGGAGAAAGGAATAACGGACTTAAAATCCTTCACCAACACTTTCGCGAGGTGAGAAACCAAGATTCCTCACTAAAAATTTCTAAAACAAGAGAACAGGATTCCCCAACTGATTTTGGGGAAATCCTCGATGATCAAAAAAAGCGTCTGGATAGGGGTCTTCCCGAAAATTCCCCGGATAAAAGAAACAAGCCAGAAGCAGATATTTTACCTCATCCGATACCGTCTACTATCACGATCCCTATCGGATTAACAGTGCGTATGCCTGCATTTGTTCAGAAAAACACCATCCTTTCAGAGGAGTGGTCGGTAGCCGATTATATATTTGAAACAAAACCCATATCAAGGGTCTGTCCGACCCAGGAAGTCAAAAAGTAGAAGGAAGTATTTTACCGTATTGGAATTTTCAAATCTAACCCATGATAATTGAGTTCACTACGTTGATGTTTTTATTCGTCAGGTCTTGAACCAAGTTCCATCAGGAAATCCTCATACTATTTTACAGCAATTTATCACACAACTAAAAATCAAACTGTTTAATTAGAAGGGAATCATATCAAGCAAACTACAATTAAATCATTATAGACCTACTGTGAATCGGATCAATCCCGCTTTGGCGCAACTCAGTTTGTGTTTCATACACACTCTCATCGGTTGTCACTAAAAAAGACCGGTCCAATAAGATTCAATCTGAAGTCAAATACATCACAATTTTCGATACAAAAACGTATATACAAATGAATGTATGCAGGGACAACTGCCTTGCTGGATACATCCACCTAGCGCTTGGGTTATCAACTCAAGTTCATGGATGGTTGGTTCAGACCAAAGGTGAAGTGCGCACCTTCCACCCGGATGGTATGCATGAAGGTTACCCAGGAAGGATACGTCAATGAAAACAAAGCAAATTTACATACTACTATTTCTTCAAGCAGCGGTTTGTTGTGCAGTTTTATATACTGCGGCAAATCGCAGTGTAACCCAACCCGGATATCAAGGAGGATAACCATGTCACTAACCATCGACACAGGGATCACGGCACGGACGCCCAATCCCCATTTAACAAGGAATCTGCCTGCCGCCAGAAAAGAAGATGGGGGTTCGAAAGCCTCTGTTCCTGCGCTGGATGTCAATCTAACTGACATTATGGCTCAAGGAACCCAGGACGCTGCAGTTTCTACATACAATGTATCAAGTCTGAAGGCTTTGAAGCAAAACTTCTACAAGGCTTCAATCGGCTAAAGGAATCTCGAAGGTTCCATTGGCTTACAATCAAGTTTTATCCACCCGTTCAACCAGTAATTCAATACAACCCACTAGAAAAGGAAACCGCATACTATTGTAAATTAGAGAAAAATAGGACTGTAGCTGTAGCCAGCCAAGACGTACGCAACCCGATAGTCAGTAATACTGGTTCACCACATCGGTATTAGGAGCACCCCTGCTCGGGGTGTATGGTTGCTCGTTTATATCTGGGGGAATCTCTTAAGTAACGAGCCCCCAAGGCCTTCATTTTTCCAGCCTAATTTTAATTTAATAGCCTCACAAATCCACGTTTGTTTTCAAACGATCCATTACGAGACCCTCATGATAAAGTTGTCTATACATAAATACATGAAGAGTGGATGTTTATCTCTTCATCCCCCATTTGTAATCGGATTGAGCATGAGCGTTTCCAATAAGGATGCTCTTCGTTCGGTGAGTTTACTCCGTTCCAGATCCTTCGAATTACCCAGACTACACAGGTGCCCTAATGCATAAATGTATTAACAAAAATAAGTATCCTAAAAGACCATGATCGGTATTATCTCCATATCAAGCGAAGACCCTCTTCATTCCGGGGGTGAGAACTCTCCCATTCATCTCCTTCCAGACAATCTTCAAGATTCTGGTTCCTGGAAGTTCATAGCTAAACCCTCCGCGACAGAGTCTCCTAAATTACTTGTGGAATCCCATAATCAAGTCAGGGATCGGGTTGCCATTATTTGTCAGCATCTTCGCGAGGGATTGGCCTTCCTCAAGGCCCAGGAAAAGGGTCTGCATGAGGCAATATCGGCCATTGATTCTATTGGTCAACTTATTTCCCGGCGAGATCAGGGGCATTACCCGCGTGTTCAGGAATCCCAACTACAGGAAGAGTTTGAAATCCTTCGTATCCAGTTGGATGGAATACGGTGCCGACAGCACTTTAACAAGTCTCTCTACGGTAATGGTGCCACCCCTTCCCTGCGGGTTCATACGTCCCTCTGGGACATCCCCCGACATGAAGAGGTGTCCGTGGCCAACATGGAGGCACTGTCTCTTCGCCTTATCTATTGGGGGAAGGTTTCCGGAGATGGATCACCGACGCCGATCCATCGGGAGACGGTTCATGAGGCCCTTCGTCACCTCATGGAGATCACTCTCCATAGCCAGTCCCAGCAGGAAAGACTGCTCAGCGTTCTGGAAAGCCTCATGTCTCAAACATCTCTTTCAACCACCTCAATTCAACCCTCTTTCCCCAAGGAGGAATCGGTCCTCGATGGCCCTTTGAATCTCCAATCCAACCATCCGGGGGCGAAGGAACCCAATATCCTGATACGTCTGCGGGAGAACCTCTATGCCTGGGTCCAGCAGATTCTACCGGGAGGTAATAGCACTAAATGTATAGACGAAAACTTTCACCACAACCAGGACGCCATCACCTGAACAAAGATGGCACACAATGCGGCAAGGATGTCGCTTAACACCACAAAATACAAGGAAGTATCATGTCAATAGTAATCAATACCAACACGTCAGCAACCGTTTCCGCATTCAACCTTGCGAAAAACAATACGGCCCTGCAAAAGAGTCTTGCCCGCTTATCCAGCGGTTCCAAGATCGTAAATCCGTCTGACGATGCAGGAGGCCTAGCGGTTTCCTATAAACTCACTGCCCAGGTCAATCGCTTGGATGCAGTCCGCCAGAACGTAGCCAACGGAGTTTCTTTCCTGCAAGTTCAGGATGGCGCCCTTACTGTAGTCGGTAACATTCTTGACCGGATGTCCGAGCTCAAGACCATGTCCCTTGACCTGACCAAAAACGCCAGTGATCGTGCCAACTATGACACGGAGTTCACTGAACTTCAGCAGCAACTTAACAACGTAATGGCTGAGAAGTTCAACGGGATCAGCCTGTTCGACGAAAACGATTCACCTGTACCTATCTTCACAACTGAGGATGGAGTGACCGGCAAGGTTGATATCACACGCCATGGAACCTTTGAGAACCTTAATTCTCGTCATTTAAGGGAACTTGATGTCGCTGGTAGTCTTACTATGACCACATCTGGTGATAAGCTTACCGCAGCAACAACCTCCGCTGAGCTTACCGGCTACAGGGCGGGTGAGACTGTTACCTTCACCTTCCACGGTTCAGGTGGTAATAATGCCCGCGCTCAAGCTACCGCTGATGCCAATGGTGTTATTGCCAATTCAACCCAGCTAACCATTCTTGATGGTGGCAGTGGTTATTCCGCGAATCCAGCAGTTGTTTATGCCAATAATCGTGCGGAGGATAACTCTGCCCAGATCAAGAACTGGACTGCCAACACCGCCTATAATGATGGTGATGTAGTACGTCTGGATGGAGAATCCTATGTCATTCTTGACGCCAATGTTACCGTTGCGGCGAACACAGACAAGACTGCGTTCAAGACACTTGCTGGAACATCCGAACTCCAGAATGCCACAGAACCATTGGCCAAGGTCCTCCAGTTTGGTGATGGTGCCGGAGGCACAGGAGACGTCAATGCAGTCGGTGATGTTGTCTACAATGACAAGGATGGCAACTACTACATGGCTGCTGGTGCCGGTGCTGATTATGCCACCGCTACAACGGCCCTCAACCTAGCAGACGAGGTAGACACCAATCCCGGTGAATATGTCAAGATTGGTAGCGAGCTTCCTAGCGCAGCTGACCATGATGCATGGGATGCCGGCAAAGCCTACAACCAGGGAGATATCGTGAGTTTCCGCGATTCCGCTGGTAAGATGCGTCTATATGTCACGACATCTGCCACTACCACTACTGGTCTGACTGATCCTGAGATAGACGCCGGTGGTATTTGGACCGAGTTGTCCCAGTACAAGTCCGAGGGTGCAGACCTTCTCGACGACAACAGTAAATTGTCTGACTACAGTGTCAGCGATATTGTCGGGTTCATCCAGACTCTGGCCACAGCTCGTGCTCAGAATGGTGCTGAAGCCAAGCACTTGCAATATGCAGACGAGATGCTTGTCCAGAACCGTACCAACATTGAGGCAGCCAACAGTCGCATCAAGGATGTAGATGTTGCAATCGAGTCCACAAACTATGCCCGCAACAACATCCTGGTCCAATCGAGTGCCGCGATGCTCGCACAGGCCAACACAATGTCAAGTATCGCCCTGTCCCTCCTCGGCCAGTAAGCGGAACAATTGAAGAACCGATAAATCCAGATACGGAACATGGAAAATGGGACCCAAATCCGGGGAAGCAGGCGGCAGGAGCCGTCTCTTCCCCGGGGGCGGGCGCCTAAGGGAAACAAATAGATACAAATTACAAAGAGACTCCCAAGGATTTAAGGATAATAGAATTTCAGTAAATACATTTTAATCAGGACAACAAATAAACCAATCCACATGGAACTGAACGCACAACTGCCCGAGCAACCTCTTGCCACAACAATTGGCAACGATCAGGGCAACGGCCACTCTCCTCCGGCAATGGGGCCTCCTTCTCTGGAGACAGGGGATAATCCCGGGGCCGATCGCCAGGAATCTTTTGGGATTGAGCCTGTGAGCTGGGAGTTCTCCGGTATGCACCCAAAGGATGACCTGGTTGCCGCAAGGAAAGGTATTGACTATGGGACGAGCCTTCGGGGTCACGTTGGACTGCCGATTGTGCCGAAGAGCATGACCCTGCCCCATTTGTTTCGGCGAAGGAATCCAGTCGAGGAGTGCCTTTCCCATGCGTCTTGTGTCACTCAGGCCCCCCAAGAATGGGTGGATTCTTCTCCTGTTATAGAAGTCCTGACCAGTCCGCACGCACTATTTCAGCAGATCAATGATTCTGCGGATTTGAAGCAAGACAATCTGGCGGCAGAGATACCGCGCTGGGCGCGTAGACGGGAAAGACCTTCGCATCCTGCCATCTTCCAGAGAACCCTTGACCATAACCATTTCAAGCAATGCACGGCACGCAAGCCAATCACCTCAATCTAAAACCAGAAAGAGATACCAAATATTAAGAAAACAAACCTGATGCATTCTCCTGGCAGTAAATGAATCTTTGGCCTCGGCCACTGACCATTCCAAGCTTCATATCGGGTACACGCGCCTGCTGTTTATACATTTTATAGATAATAATAACCAACAATTAAAACAACACCAACCCAGCATAATTTTTTCTAGAGCTGCACCATTTCGGCGATCGATAATACACTACAATAAACATAACAAAACCACAGGAAACAAGAAAACCCTGCTCACAAGCGGAATTCATTGGGCCAATCTCGCCAAAGTGCCAACTGCACTATATCCGAGAGCCCCTCTGATACCAAAGAAATGAGAAGGCAAACAAACATATCCACCGTGAAAACATTGGTTTGCAACAGCGATCGGTCTGTCAGTGACGATTTGCTCCGCTGTAAACATACATGTCATTTATTGATTCAGTATAAACAAATTTAACCTCAGCGTTGAAATGCCCAATATAACTATTCAGACCAGCAGTCTTCATCACCAGATGGCCCGATCCATCGGTGTTGAGCAGGCACGTTTTGGTAGGAGCCTGCAACGACTGGGTTCCGGGGATCGCCATGCCTCCGACAGTGACCTGCGTGACGCTTTTGTTTCTGCGATCAATGTGGCGGGCATGGAGGTCAGTACCACTGCTTCGGGTACTGATGGTATTCTCCTTGAAGCCCAGACGGTTGGAACCTCTTTCACTACTGCTGGTCTGGGTATAACTTCCGATTCTGCCGGCGAGGTTCTCCTTAACTCCGGGGTCTCCATCCAGCAGGAGGAGATCCTGCAATTGGCGCCGGATGATACCGGTCAGCATGCCACCGGCGACACGCTCCAGGTATCTATTAATGGGCAGACGGTAACCGTGACGGCAACCGCCAACCAGACCATTGATGAGATGCGTGACGAACTGGTCACCGAGGTCAACAATCTTTCCGGCCTGGATATTACCGCAACCTCTGCGGGAGACGGAGAGTTGTCTCTCCAGTCAGATATTTCCGGACAGGGCTTCATCGTCTTCACAAGCGTGACCGGCGACGATACCCTTGCAATCACCACTTCACAGGCGGCGGGATCCGGTGAATTCTTTTCCTACAGTATTAACGCATCCCTTGATCATATTACACAACTCCGGGCACAAAATTCCGCAGAGATGAACCGCCTGCAGTTTGCCCGGGGTCATATAGGGGATCAGATTCAAGATCTCCAACAGGCCAAGGGAAATGTTCCCGGGACAGATTTTACCATGGAGAGCACGCAAATACTCCGGGCACAGATTCGCACTCAATTTCTCAGCGCATCCCTGACCCAGGCCAATGCCTCACAGTTGATTGCCTTCTCACTTATGACAGGAGGCGAGCACCCGCTGTAGTTCGATTTATTACAAACAACACCACATAAACAAAATTACAAAACGTAGCCAAACAGGAAGGAACCCACAGATACGCATACCTAAATTAACAATATAGAATTACAGAAGTTCCAACCACAGGATCCCCTCGGGGAAAAGGTTCCCGCGAACTCACAATGTTAGTGAACCGGTAGTATCGGGTGTAAACCCAGGTGCCAGGGAATCAATCCGGAACAAACAAACCAGTCAAATATATGTATTGGCAAAAATACAGGCTCAAACCAGTAGGCCCCGGCATCGGTGTCATCACTGAATGCGCATACCGCATGCATGAATCTGGTCATTTGCCAGTTCCATGGGCCTCAAATTTATAAACAACACAAATACAGTAACAAACAAACCTAAAGGACACCTTACGAATTCCCAGAATAACCATATACGATAAACGAGCTTGAATGCATCGGATTCATCCGCTGCCTCCCACACCCGGGACCAATCCCGGCAACAGGAGCAGCATGAACAGGAACCTCAATGGGTTCCCATGCAAAATAGTATGTACATATATCCAGACAGAAAATCCCCCCCGAATGCCGGGGGCAAGGTTCCGGACACCGGCCCCGTGAGCAGCATTGTATCAGTTTCAAAAGAGCTGCCTCGACAGGCATCTTTCCACTCATGCCTCTTGGAGGCCCTGGGGAAGACCAATATTCACGATGGTGCGGTCCGGCAGGATTTTACCGCAGATGCACGAACACTTGAGAACTAAATCAGCGTAAAGACAGTATCCATACAGCCTCAAGCGTGAGGCATTCATCAAGAAACTTTCACCATAAATAACACCTAAAAATTTAACCAACCAGAAAGGATCCAGGCAACAGAGGGTAATAATTCAAATAGACCAACAACGGATAAATCGATCAAGGCGCTTCTGCGATCCCGCTGAATCACCCTGTCGACTGAATCCCGAAACAATACAGGCTTTTTGCATCATATTATGTCTATACATAAATACAGACACCGACCCCACGTAGGTCCCCCCATTCATTCCGCTTGCCCGACACCAACGGGCAAAGACCCGGATTTGTGCAAACAAGAGTCCACCGGGAGTCCCTTGCCTTCCCATCAACTCATGGAGCCTGACCTTCCTCCAGAATCCTTAAATTCCTTCCATCCTTCATTTGTAAATCCACTTTTTAAATACTCATTTATTTGGCTACGTACTAATACTATTGGTATGCGTTTGCCGGGCGGGGCCCCTGGTTGTGGTGACCCTAGCCCCGCCCGGCATCCTTCCTTATCTTCGGGGAGAGGACTGAATATGTCCCTTAGACCTTTGATTGCCAGGATGCCAAGTCCACCAATTCAAGTAGAAAGAATGATTCATGTCATCAATCAGTAGTAACAAAACAGAGGACCGACTCCGGCATTTGCACGGGGAGAGTGATAGAAATCATTCCGCACTTGGTGTGGGTGGTGCCGGTGGTGCCGCAGCTAAATCAACCGCCTCGGAAAACGATGACCCCATTTCTGTCTCCCTGCACATGGAGGCTCTTGACCAGAATGTCGTGGAGTCCAACCACAAGGTTTCGAGCGCAATCACTTTTGTCCAGAGCCAGAGCGAAATCCTGAATCGATTTTCCAAGACTTTTAATGAGATCGCTGTAATGAAGAGCAATCTGGC
>JABJCN010000151.1 GCA_018668635.1 Opitutia bacterium | reverse complement strand
GCGTCTGGCTCGTCACCACAAGAATCATCTTCAGGAAAAGGTCTTCTTCACTCCGGAGCAGCAGTTGGCTGCGATTGGCAAGGTTACCCTCAAGTCCGTCAGGGACTTTGCACGCAAGCAACTTTATCGCCAGGGGAAGATTGAGGGTCTTGTACATGGCAATCTCACTGCGAAAGAGGCTGTTGCTGCAGCCAGAAATCTTCAGGGCCAGCTTGGATTGCGTCCCATTTTCCAAGGTGGTCCCTATAAAAAAGAGCTCCTTGTCATGAAACCCGGGGAGACCCTTCTCCGCACGCACAAGCTCGAAGTGAACAACTCAGCATTCTGGCGTGAATACGACATTGCCCTTGATGTGCCGGCCACTCGTGCAGCCACTCTCGTCATCGACAATTTTGTCAGCCAGCCTTTTTACAACGAGATGAGAACCAAGCAACAGCTGGGCTACATTGTCTGGGGTGGTGCTTCTCGGAAGGAAGATCGTCTTCAGGCTTACTTTATCATTCAGTCCGGAACCCATCCAGCCGATGAGTTACAGCGACGAGCGGATGCCTTCCTTGTCACTTTCCCTGATAAGTTTGCCAATCTTACGGATCAAGAGTTCGACCGTCTAAAGAATGCTGCCCGCGAAAAGGTGAAGGAGAAACCCAAGAGCATTGCCGAGAAGGCGGGCGGACTGTATTCCCGTGCCTATGATCATGAAGGTGACTTTGATCGTGAGCAGGCAACCCTTCGCGCCATCGATCAACTCACAAAAGCACAAACACTTAAGATCCTTCACAAGATGCTTGGAGAGAAGACCCGGAGTCAGCGCACTTTCCTTCTCTTTGCAAAGGAGCACAAGCCCAAGTCGCCAATCCCTTCTACATTCGAAAATCTTGAAAAGTGGAAGGCTGCCCGGCAGTTCAAGTAGACCAGCGCGAGTAAAAGTCCCAGTTCGTATGTGCCCTTGATCTCACGAGGTTGATGGAATTACTCCACCACTATCCTGACAAAATCGGCATGACCCTCATCCGTGGTACACGTTATTTCATAAATACCGGGTTCTAGAGGTAGTTGCAGGATTTCCTTGGCATTTGATTTACGAAAAAAAGAGCCATTAACGAACCAGTAGAGGTTGCCACTCCCTTCTGCTTCAAGTGCGAGGCTTGGGTTTTCCCGATCAGACAGGAGAGCGAAAGTTTGGCCATTTATTGGTCGGATAATGTGTGGTGAGGTATGGGCGGGTGAAGGGTTGTTTGCCTTTGAAAGGCAATCACCTTTACAGGAGGATGTTTTTGAGATTCCAGGGAGGTACCAATCCATTATTGTTTGGAGGCATGTGGCATCGGCGGGTAGTCCGGTTTGTGAACAGATGGTGCGTTTGGCAAGTCCGAGGGGAGGTTGGGGAAGGTGGATGTTTTTTGATTCGTGATCACTGATTTCAGTGAATATTTCCAATGCCAAAGGGGCTGCATCCTGAATCCCGGTCAGGTTCGGACAAGGGGAACCGTCAGGGTTGCCGCGCCAAACCCCTACAACATATTGCTGATCCCAGGCGATGGTCCATGCATCCCGGTTTCGTGCAGAGGTGCCGGTTTTCCATGCAACGCGTGGGATGCGTTCATTTCGGGCATGACCGAAGACGGCGAGATCGCGTTCGTTGCCGGATAGGATTTTGGCGACCAGAAAGGCTGCTTCCGGGGAGATGGTGTCACCGGGTTTTGCCTGAGCAAGTTTTGCATAAGCACGGGCAAGGTCGAGCAGGCGAACTTCTCCGCCTCCTAGAATCAGGTTTAATCCATAGTGATCGCGGGTCTCATTGAGGGTTGTCAGTCCCAGTCCCTGCATGGTTTCCAGAAAGGACTTCTGGCCAATACGTCGCAGGATTTCAATTGCAGGGAGGTTCAAGGATTGAATGAGTGCCTGTCGTGCAGAGACTGCGCCCCGAAAGTTCCCATCAAAATTTTTTGGTTGATAACCCGGCAGGTTGAGCGGGTTATCCTTAAGGATTTCTTCGGGGGTTAGCAGTCCACGATCCATGGCGAGAGCATAGGCAAAGGGTTTGAGCGTGGATCCCGGGGAACGTTGTGCCAGCGTGACGTTGACCTGTCCTGCACCTCGTTTATTTCGGTAGTCTGGAGAGCCAACCATCGCAAGGATATCGCCATTCGCGGCATCTAGGATGACCACACCTGTCCCATGTGCCTTGTCGGATGAATGTCTCGTGATGAGGTCCTCGGTCAACTTCTGAAAGTGGAGGTCCAAGGTGGTCTGGCTCGGTAGGTTTAATTTTCCTTGGAGAATGGAATCGACAAAGTGAGGTGCCAGGAAGGGAGGAGTCCAAGGCTCAAGAAGAATTGGCATCTGGATGGATGCTTTACTGCGATCTTTTTCGATGAACCTGCATTCAACCATGCGTTCGAGTACATGGTCACGGCGTTTTTTAGCGGATTGCGGATGTCTATCCGGTCGCAGTCGAGAAGGGGATTGAGGCAATCCGGCAAGGAGGCTTGCTTCAGTCAGACTCAAATCAGTGGGTTCCTTGGAGAAGTAGTGCAGGCTTGCTGCCCGGATTCCAACAAGGTTGCTACCGAAAGGTGCACGATTCAGATACTGCTCAAGAATCTCATCTTTGGAGAGGATTGTCTCCATCTGGAGTGCCCGGAATGCTTCTATTATTTTGGATGGAAGAGTACGTGGGCGTGGATTGGCGAGTCGCACCAATTGGGTTGAAATCGTTGAGGCCCCGGATATGACCTCCCTATTCCATGCCAACTGACCAATAGCACGACTCAGGGCGAGGAAGTCCACTCCATGGTGCCGGCGGAATCGTTTATCCTCAGTTGCCACGATGGCCACGGGCAACCATTTTCCCGCGTCTGCAAGTGGGATTGGCAGACATCGTTGCCCTTGTGGACTAAGAGTGGTTCGCAGGATTTCGCCATTACGGTCAGTGATGCATCTGGACGCATCGTATTGGCGAAAATTTTCTATTGGAAATGGGAACCAGAACCAGGCGGTCGCAAACAGGATTACACCAACAATCCCCATCCATCCTGACCAGCGTGTCAGATTATGAACTAGGGCTTTGACACGGGCAATTCTTTTGGTCTCCAGCATGGGCTGTGTTTCTAGTCCGGGAGAATGGTGAGGGAAGCACTTCTCCCGATTGCCTGAATCTCCGCATCGTACATGCAGGTTACAGTTGGAGCCGGAAGGGTGAATATGCCGGTTGTAACCGCACGGGCGAGATAGTGAAATTTTCGGGTTCCATCCAGCGCATTTGGAAAAATAATGAAACGATCGTCACGGTGCTCCTTGTGTCGAATGAATCTGGAGGGTTCCGATCTTTCAATTTCAAGACCGGCAGGGAGGAGGTCACGGATGGCAAGATGGTCAAGTTCATTGCCACGGGTATCGATCGAAAGTTCCACTCGCAATATTTCGCCACGATGTACGTGACGATCACCGATGGGAACTCCATCTTCATCCAGAAAGGAGCGTGTTATACGAATCCCATTATCACCGCTTTTAGGTGGGGATTGCGGAATGCCGTCGAGGGTGAGGGAGTAGTAGAGAGGTCCGGGCCCTTGATTGGTCAACCGGAGTTCCCCCGGAAGTTTACCTTCTGTAAAGTGATGATTTTGCTGGGCTGAGTTATTTTTTGTTCGGTGACCGTCAATCAACAAATGGGCGGTGGTCTCCAAGCTGCGATCTCCAAGATGTTGGGCATACTTGCCCATGGTGAGGAGCAGCATCGCATTTTCCTGTGTGCTCCAGTGGTTTACGTTGCCAAGAGCAGTTTGAAGGCTTGCGGCAAGTTTGGTTGTGCGAGCAGAATGCGGATCAAGTTCAAGATGGAGCCCAAGGAGAAGCGCCCGAGAACGAAGGGGTGACCCCAGTGTTTGCCAGCTTCGAATCTTATTATTGGCAAGTGCCGGGAGTGCGATGGTCTTGGCGAGTACCTGAGCCTTTCTTCGGTTACCGGAATGGACGAAGGCGGTGGCTAGGCGGATACGGCTTTCAATATCAAGTTCATCTCGCTTTTCCCAGAACCGATCCAGCCAACCATGGGGGAGCTTTTGGGCCTGTGCGAGGACTTGCAGGCTGTAGGTCTGCAGGTTGTCGTTACTGGAAGAGCTGAGCTTTGTCTGAATCCAGGCAAGGGATCGATCCAGGTCAGATTGCGGCACCGTGAAACCCGCTCCTTGTGATTCAACCAGGAATTGAGTGGCATAAAGAGTTCCCCAATGAAAAGGTTTGTTTAAGCCGGGCCACCAACCAAATGCGCCTTCAGTGCCTTGCATGGAGAGGATGCGGTGAATCCCTGCCTGCACATATTCTTGAACCTCATCCTTTTGTAGCAAGTCCGGTCGGGTGCGCTTGGCAAGGTCTGTGAGATAGAGAAGTGGCAAGCTACCTGAAGTAGTTTGCTCCAGGCAACCATAGGGGTATCCGAGAAGGGACTCCAGTGCCGGGCCAAGGAGAGCGTCCGGGGTGGGGGAGGTTTCAAAGTGTCCGGAGACGGTTCCGGTGAGAAAGTCTTCAGACAGAGGAAGACTAATGTGTTCTCCCTTGGTGAGTATCCCGGTATGGACCCTGGATTCACGAGCATAGGCAGGGCGGATTGCGATCTCGATACGTTCCCGATAGGATTCATCCAAGGCAGTGGCAGAGATTTCAACCCAAGCTTTTCCAGGGAGTTTTCCGGCATGAATTTGGGCCGAAGTTTCGAAGTGGCCGCCTACTGCAATTTTTCCATTTTCCTCGGGGATGGGATTCTTGATCTTAAGGTTCTCGGACGTATGGACCTGCAACTCGAAACCTGCTTCTTTATCCGAGTCGTTATAGATACGTAGGGGCATTGTGAGCTGGTCTCCCGGGGCAAGGAATCGAGGTAGTCCATGGGTGACGGTGAAGGGTCGCTTTACAATGATGTGTTCCTGTGCCGAGCCAAACTTGTCTTTACTGGAGGCAATTGCCATCAACCGGGCCTTGCCGGAAAATTCCGGTAGATCCCAGTGGACTTCCGCTTTCCCGTCAGGGCCAGTCTGGACTGTAGGTTTCCAGCGGGCCAGGTTTGTGAACCGGCGTGCCACGAACGGATTGAGGAACTTACCAAGTGCAGGCTGTGCTCCTGAACCAACGGCGAGTTTATTTCCGATTTGGGTTCCTTCTGTTTCAGGGAGTAGTAGTCCGTAGGTGTCATGGAGGAGGAAGCCGGGTTTACGGTTTGCGTGAAAGTAGCTAAGTGGGTCGGGGGTACGGAAAGCTGTAAGGGAGAGGACTCCCTCATCAATGAGAGCAAATGTGATTTCGGCATCAGAGGGGCTACCATCGTCCGTGGTGATGCGGATGGCTGTAGCGAAAGTTTCGTTGGGCCGGACTTGTTTTGGTGCCTTGATTTCCAGATTCAGCTGCCGTGGTTTTGAGGACAACCTGAGTGAAGTTTTGCCGAAGGCGCGGTGGGGTTTCCAATGGGGTACTCCGGGAGCAATCTTGCGAATTACGCTGACGGTAACCCACGCATTGGGAAAGTATTTTTTGTCGATATTAAATGAAATTTGGCCTGACCCTTCAGCATTCAGCCTGAGGACGTGGGTTTGAAGGATAGTGTCCTGCTGAACGATCACAAGGGCTTTCCCCGTGAAGGGTGCTGCGATGTTGAGGGTTGCTGTTTCGCCGGGGAGGTACTTGTCTTGATCGAGACTTAGTTCTATTTTTTCAGGTTCTTCACCCGCCCAATTTTGGGTAAGTTCGCCAGAGTTCCCCGCGTTCCATTCAATGGACGCGGACGAACCACCTTTTTCATCTTCCACGCGTATCAGGTAGGTGCCAGGGGATAGATTATCTTTAAGGATAAAGGTGGCGTGACCTCCGAATGTATGGACTGTGCTCTCTTTAACTTCTTCCAAGTGCCGCTCGGAATGATATCGATAATGACCACTATCATCTTTTCTTAAAAGCAGGCTCCGTGAGATTTGTTGAATGGTTAATTTAATTGGTGTTCCATCCGGTGCAGTTTTTCCTTTGGGTGTAATTGCAGCAATTTCCCATGACCTTGGTTCTACGGATTTGTGGATGCCGATGTGGAATGGGTATGGATGTATTTCACAGGTCACGGAACCTGAAACAGGCCGACCGGCTACATCGGAAACCGTAGCGATGAGGAGAATCTCTGCGGTGGAGGGCGGTTGAATGCCTGCAATTTCAGTATGGAATGATGCAAGTCCTTCGTTGCTGAGTTTTCCCATCGCAATCTTCTTGAGTTGGGCATGTTCCGCTGGGAATGTTTTTTCATCATCATGGAAACGGAAATCCTTCCAGTCGGGGTGCTTGAATGTTTTGGGCAGGTAGCGGATGTGGCCGGTCACTGGAAGATTGGTGCCTGGGCGTCCAAAGAGGTTTCTTGCCTCGGTCTCAAACTCAACGGTCTCGTGTGGTTTGGCGAATGCCTTCTTTGTTTGGACCTTCACTGCGAGTTTTGCAGCGGTGAATTCTTCCAGACTGGATTTACAAGTGCCGAGGATATGCTCGGCACTTCCAGGCGTCTTAAGATTAAAAGTGTATTTTCCAAGCGGATTAGTACGGGGCCATGGAACGTCGAAGTTTACTGTCCCATTTGACGAAAGCATCCCATGAAACCTGCGTCCTTCTCGGCCATCGGGCTGGATGATCTGTAGCTCAACAGGGAAAGATTCCGTCATAGAGGCTTTGGAATCGCGAATGATTGCTTTAATATGTGTGGTTTCACCGGGACGGTAGATGCCACGGTCGGTGAAGACATGGGCCTCTGATTGATCGTGGAGATAGGGTCGTCCTTCCCGGTTGGAAGGGCTGTTAATCAGGGTTTCTCCCAGAAAGAGGCTGGCAAGGTCCTGCCCTGTTTCCACGGTGAGCAGGAAGGGGGCCTCGGCGGAATTCGCTGGGATGGAAATTTGTGCCAATCCCTGGGCGTTGGTTTGACCATTGGCAAGGATTTGGTTGGCTTCCGTGTAAAAGGTTACATTGGCCTGCGATATGGGTTCAAGGGTTGTAAGTGAATTAGCCCAGACTAGAATTTCTTTTTCAGACCGCTGAAGGCTTATCCCGATGTCGGTGACGTGAAGGATTTTACGTTCACCGTGGATGTCGATGTGGTAAATTCCTGTATAGGGTGGCTTAAGAAGTTGACGGAGGTGGATTTGGGATTCAACAGATTGGTTAGGTTTATTGAGTATGGGCCAAAGTTTTTCCTTCACGACCGGTACTGAAATCCCCTGGTGGGCGTGACCGTAGTAACTTCTATATTTGTCGGCATTTCGCATCCCAAATATAACAAGGTTATTCGGGTAGATGCGACTTATGGAAACCTTCATCTGGTCCAGATTCATTGAATTCACGGGTAATTGCAGGTTGCCGTTAGGCGAGAGGTGTGAACCACGATGAAGGAAAGCCAGCCCGGCGGGTCTTGAGGGGATATGGACTGTGCGCTCAAATGCCTCGGTATTTGGATGCCCTTTTGCCGTGCGGATTCCTTTATGAAAAGTCAGGCGGTAGGTGGCCGTTGGCAGGAAGTTGGCATGGATGCGGCAGTGTCCGCGCCACCAGTATTTAGTGGGAAGAATGCTGAATGGAATCTCTGGCTCGATGTCAATGTGACCACGAAGGTTCTCGGGGAGTACTTTCGTTGAGAATTTCAAGACGATGTCACCTTTGCCAAAGGAGTCTATTTTTGTACTGGTTTTTATGAGCCGTAGGTGTTTCGGGTTATCCAGTGTACGAACGATACATTCCCCGATCCCTAGCTTGCCATTGGCAGGACGGAGATTGACGGGGATTTCCAGCCTCAGTTTTGACGTTTTATGGTCTCCTATGGCAAGGATCGGACTTTTTGTTGGTTCTGTAGTTATTGGCTTTATGCTAAGGGTTTTCTTCGAGTGAACGGGTTGAACCATAAGACACTTCGCGAGTTCCTCCGGGTGAACTTCCGTGTTGAAGCGAAATCGGATATTGTCATCCCCGTTGTGGAACTCGACTCCCAGAAGACGAAGGGACTCAGTCCTAAAGTTGATATCTGGAACCTGAATCGGTCGTTTCTGTGTGTCTTTGAGAACCCTCGTTGCTGTAGAATGGATGACGTGGGCGACAGGCCATTTTCCCCGAGGCTTAAAAACGAGGTTTCGTTGAGACTCCCAGCAAAACATGCCTTCCTGATTCGGGGTAAAAGAAAAGGGACCGACTTCCCTCCATGTGTGGGTTTCTTCCTCTTTAACAACCGGTCCAGAAAAGTTCCACCTGATTTCGGACCGTTCCTTTAATGTGGCATCGCCATCTGGACTGGTTCGAGCCAGGATTGTTGCTATGGATTTCGATGTCTGGTTATTCTCTAATTTATCGTGAGGCTTTTCTTCCCGTAGAACGGCCCATGCATTCAGTACGAAAAAAGAGAGGCCTAAGGCGAACCATCGATTGCGTACGATGTTTGATTTTGAAGATTGTTTTGTCTCATTGTTTTTCATCATGCTTTGTTTAGACAAATGGAATGTGGCAGAAATAAGGCAGAACCATGATTAATTTAGCCGAGATGCCTTCTTTTTAGTAGATGCTTATAATGATTTAGGGGCTGAAGTAGCTAAGACCATGAAAACAGTCTATAATTCGAATTATGTACATAAGAAAAAGTCGTCTTTCGCCGAGAAGACAAAACAGGCTTTTGGAGCACTTTGTAGCCGGGACGACGGCAAGAG
>JABJCN010000010.1 GCA_018668635.1 Opitutia bacterium | reverse complement strand
CAATCGTGCCATCTACGAGGAGGCTTCACCGCTGACCCATGTCGGGTCGCATTCCCCGCCCATGCTGTTCATTGATGGCGAGTTTGACCGCCCGGAAATCCGCTACACGGAGTTTCGCAATAGGCTGGATTCTCACAGGATTCCCCATCAATTTGTCCTCATGCCCAAGGGGCCACATCCGTTCTGGGTCTACGAGCATTGGTTCGGTCCAACGGTCGATGCCGTGGATGCATTCCTGAAGGAACATTTGAAGAAGTCAAAATAGGTTTCTGTTCCTGAATGATGCGTTTTTTCGTGAAATTCCTGCCAGCGGCTTGTCTGCTTGCTTTTGTATCCGCACTGTGGGCGGATGTACATGTTCGTTTCAAGGTGCATGAACCGTCGACAGGCGAGGTATTCCTGCAACTGGGAGGATACATTCACAAAACCCCCTGGTATTTGCCCAGGGGGCATTTCCCTGCAGGGAAGGATGAGACCTTCAAGGCCGGGGAGTGGAGCGGTTGGCTGAATGTGACGGAATGGTCGGATGGACGGCTCCATGGAACCATGAACCGGGCCGGCGGAAAGGCGGAATTCCCGAACATGACGATTGATATTCGATGCACGGTGGAGCATCCGGGGCGGGATGTGGAAATTGAGTTGGCCACGGCTCCCGGGGTCAAGGCCGTGAAGAAGCGATTCAGGGAGAAGTTTACCGGGACAAAAACCTCTTTCCTTGTGTCACCCAACCTGGAGAAGGATGCGGATCAACTGGAGACGGCCAGCGAGATGACAGACAGGCGCCTGCGTTGGGCGAAGGAGGCATCCGGAGGTAAGCGTGCCTCTCCAGTCAGGCATATCCTTCAGACTAGCCTGTGGGCCCCACAGCGGAAGGAATTGCAGGCGAAGGAACTGGAGGTGCTTTCCCTGCTTGGCTTCAATGTGGTGGGGAACCGCGGTGGGATTGTGGATGGTTTTCCTGAACTGAGGCAACCTGGGCATTCCCATCGGGTGGCCCTGGGCCCTGCAGACACCCGCGAGGGGGTTGACAGTTTGATGAAGAAGGCCGTGGGGCAGTTGAAGCGAATCCCCGAGGCCGGCGTGCCCTTCGGGTTCAAGGACGAAATCTGTTGCCGTCCCCGTATTGGGGAGAATGAGCAGGCAAGGAAGCATCTGGTACAATGGTTGGCCGGGCAAAATATTTCTCCCGCGGAGCTGGGTGTGAAGACGCTGGACGATGTTGTCCCGCTGGAGACCCCTGAGGCTTTGCATGAAGCCATGAAGATCAACGAGGCAGCGGCGAGACGGGTGTTTTATTACACGTCAATCTTTCGACAGAAGGCTGGTACGGACCGCCTTCGCTGGAATACTGAAGCCTTCCACAAGCTGGCCGGACCGGGGCCGCTGACCTCAACACTGGTGGCGGATCACCCGTATTTTGGCGGCACGGGCCTTGGGATGGGCATGGTGCCGAACACTGCCTGGGGCGGGGCGCCACTGGCACTCGACTGGTTTGACCTTGCGCGTCGGCGGGCGGTGGACCTGATTGGGATTGAGGACTGGATGGGCCTGCAGTACATGTACGGCCCCGGTTATACGTGGGAGGGATTTCAACTGATGGGCTTCCAGTCCGCCATGATGCGGAGCGGCGGGCTCCATGGGGGAGGTCCCATCCCGATCATCTCGTGGATCACACCCAGCAATGAGCAAAACTTCCGGTTGAAGGCGGCCTCCTCGCTTTGCCAGGGAGCCAAGCATTTCTTCTTCTGGACCTACGGCCCGACCTGCACCGGCACGGAGAACTACTGGTCGGACCTGCGCGGTGCCCATGATGGTGTGGCCAGCCTGTCAAGGCAGTTGGCCTTCTCGGAGCCGGTCATTGCGGACGGCAGCCTGAGACCGACGAGGATCGCCATGCTTTACAGCATCAGCTCGGACCTGTGGCAACCTTTCGGCTATCTGCACATGCTGGAAAGGCGTTGTGCGTACCTTGCATTTGTACATGCCCAACACCGGGTGGATTTTCTGACCGAGGACGACGTGGAGGCCGGACGGCTGGAGGGCTATGATGTTCTGTGGACCTCCGATCCCTGTATCCGCGAGGATAGTGCTGCGATTATAGGGAAATGGGCAGGGAGAACCGGCAAGCGACTGCTTGGCAGTTGTGGGACCGGTCATTTCAATGAGTTTGGTGAACCGGTCGATGCATTGGCTGATGTCTTTGGTTTCAAGCGGGACATCAAGCGAAAATGGAAGGTGCAGGATGGACGCTACCGGGTACGCGGGGGCTTGAACGGGATCGCCGACCTGCATGAGGATGATGCCGGGTTGGACTGGATCGGGCTGGACTGGAAGGTGACACCGGCAGGTGCGAAGATCCGGCATTCATTTGCCAAGGATCGTCCGGCTGAGATTGTGACCGAGGGAACCACTTACTTTTGTGGGACCCCGGCGGTATCCTACGCGAAGGCGGCGAAGTTTGTACCTCCGGAGCTGAAGGAAGTGTGGCCGAATGAATGGCGGGGGCGTCTGCTTCAAGATATCATGGATGTGTCGCCTCCTGTAAAGTTGAGCCACCCGGTTGTTGAGGCTGGGATTTATGATTCGGGCAATGCTTCGGCACTGGTTTTGGGCAACTTTACCTATAGTGAAATCCCCGGATTAGAAGTGGAGTGCGACGTTGGTTTCAAAGTGAAACAGGTTCGTTCCGCCGAGCAGGGGAGCCTTGACTTCAAACAGTCTGGCCAACGATTAAAATTCCAGCTGCCGCTCGGGATCAGCGACATCGTGCGCATGGATCCTTAAGGGCGTACCTAGTTTTGCTTGCCCTCGATTGCCACCAGTAATACTGCGGCTGCAATTCCGAGACGCCGATCGAGAATGTTTCCTTCATCCATTGAGTAGTCAAGGGTCACCTTGCTGACAAACGGATTAAAGTTTCGGGTGAAATGGCAAACCTTTGTTGATCCAATGGTTCCAGTATATTTTTGTGGGAGGAATTGTCCGAGGATAAACCTACGAAGGAGAGCCAAAGCGGCACTATCTTCCTGGATCATACCTATTTCTTCTCCTTCAGTGTTCAGAAACAACCACTCGTCCCGAATCATGGACTTTAGTCCCTTGCGCTTAAGGCTCCCTATATGGGTGCCTCCCTGCTGTGGGTCGCAAACATCATAGGTTGCACCAATATCAAGCACTCCCCTGGCCTTGATGGTTAACAATTCGGTTTGCATGTCCTCACCCGTATATACCCTTATATCCTCCTTGAGTTTCATGGCCTTCTGCTTGGAGTAGAAGGCAACATTTTCATCGGCATCGTAAATATGGAAAGCGGCTCCAAAGAGCTTGAATACCTTTTGGCGTATCAGGTAGGTCTTGTGCTGGAATTGATCGAGCAGGATGGGTGGTTGTGATTCGTCCATATATATAATCTATCCCGAATAACAAAATTATGTAAACAACAAACAGGCAGGCCATGGCATTCAATGGGTTCGGCAAGTCCGGTTTAAAATATCGATGCTAACAGGGTGACACTACAACTATCTCACTTTATGATGGCCATTAACTATCATTGGGCTAATGGATAAGAACTTATTCCCATAGGATTATTAAACGTAGGATGAAAAAATTCACATTTGCACTTTGCATGCTTTGGGCTTGCTCCGTTCACGCTGCCAAGCGCCCCAATGTAATCGTTATAATGAGTGACGATCAGGGCGTGGGTGACTATGGTTTCATGGGCAACTCAATCATCCGGACGCCGGAACTGGATGCCATGAGCAAGCGTAGCGGGTTGCTCAGCAGATTTTATGTCAGTCCGGTCTGCGCACCGACCCGGGCCTGCCTGATGACCGGTCGCTACAATTACCGGACCCGCTGTATCGACACCTATATCGGTCGGGCGATGATGGACACTGCGGAGGTGACGCTTGCCGAGTTCCTCGGGGATGCCGGTTACAAAACGGGCATCTATGGAAAGTGGCACATGGGCGACAATTATCCCCTGCGTGCCATGGACCAGGGGTTCCAGGACAGCCTGGTTCATCGTGGGGGTGGCATCGGGCAACCCTCGGACCCCATAGGAGCCGAAGGCAAATACACCGACCCGGTCCTGATCCGCAATGGGAGGGAAACACCCATGAAGGGGTATTGCACGGATATCTACTTTGACGCAGCCATGGAGTTCATTGAACGGAGCAGCAAGGCGGAAAAGAACTTCTTTGCCTACATTGCAACAAACGCTCCCCATGGACCTTTTCATGATGTGCCGAAAGCCCTTTATGAAGAGTACAGCAAGGTCGATTTCTCTCCCATCATCATCAATAAGCTGAAGCCGGCCCGCCTGAAGCAGGAAAACGACAAGCTCGCGCGCATCTCGGCCATGATCACCAATATCGATGAGAATGTCGGCCGCTTGTTCAGGAAGCTGGATGCCCTTGATGTGAGCGAGGATACCATAGTTATCTACCTCAATGACAACGGGCCGAATTCCCGACGTTATGTTGGTAACATGCGGGGGGTGAAAGCCGGGGTCGATGACGGGGGGATTCGTACGCCCCTGATCTTTCATTGGCCCGCGAAGGTGAAGGCCGGCATGAAATCTGATCATCTATGCGCCCATATTGACATGCTTCCGAGTATCCTGGATGCCTGCGGTGTAAAGATACCAAAAGGGCATAAGCTGGATGGTCGCAGTTTTTTGCCCCTGCTAACCGGGAAAAGCTCGAGATGGCCGACCCGGCAGGTTGTGTTTCAAACCCATCGCGGCAATGTTCCCCGGATCTATCATCATTTTGCGATACATGAAGATCACTGGAAACTTGTCCACCCCAGTGGTTTCGGGCGTGAGAGCTTTGATGGGGAACCCAATCTTGAACTCTACAACCTCAAGAATGATCCCCGCCAGCAAAAGAATGTCGCCAGCCTTCAGCCAAAGGTGTTGAAGCGCCTCAAGGCTGGTTATAAGGCTTGGTTCAAGGATGTAAGCTCCACGCGACCCGATAATTATGCCCCGCCCCGAATCGTCATTGGCACCGTACATGAGAAGCGCAGTGTGCTGACACGTCAGGATTGGCGCCATGCCGAGGGAGCCCCGTGGTCAAGGAATTCCCAGGGGTTCTGGTTGCTGGAGGCACCTGAAGCGGGTCGCTATGATCTGGAACTGCTTATCAAGGAGGACCGGCCTGCAGGCAGGGCGACCATTGAAGTCGGGAATCTGGAAATAAGCCTCGGTATTCCCGCCGGTAAAAAGAGAGGGAACATTGTCCCGGTTAAACTGCCTGCCGGCAAAATGAAACTCGAGGTCAAAATCGTTTTTGATGGAAAGGAATCCGGGCCCCATCAGGTGATCCTGACCCGCAGGTAGTATTGTTATTGTTTAGTGCGGCGTTTCAACCTACCATTTACAATGTAATTTCATGAAAGACGAGTGCCATAATCACCAATCCCGGCAAATGTTGTCACGGCGACAAGTGTTGCAGGTTGGTGGCATTGGCGCGATGGGGTTGACGTTGCCCGGGTTCCTGGAAGCAGAAAAACTACAAAAAGGGGGTGGGCCCGCCAAATCCTGCATCTTCATTCACCAGTACGGCGGGCTGAGCCAACTCGACTCATGGGACATGAAGCCCGATGGACCGCAGGAAATTCGTGGACCCTACAAACCAATCAAGACCGCCACACCGGGATTCCATATCTGTGAACTGATGCCGAACCTGGCCAGGTTGTCGGAAGAGTATGCGGTCATCCGTTCGATGACGCACACGGTGTCGGAGCACAAGAAAGCAAACTCGATGTTGCTGGCCGGTAACGCGGATCCCGCAGCGGATGATCCGTCTTTTGGAGCCATGGTCACCAGGCTGCGTCCGTCAAACACCAGTATTCCAGGCCATGTGTGGTTGCAGAAATTCGGCGGCGGTGCCGCACCACCGGACCATACCTACCTGACCGGCGGTCATTTGGGCATGGAGTATGCCCCCTTGCTGATTGGGGAGAAGCATGACGACAATCCTGCATCACCGAATTTCCGGGTGCGTGCGTTCGATGCGAAGAATGGCTTGTCCGCCCGGCAGCAACGAAGCCGACAGGATTTGTTACAGGATGCCCAATTGCTCTCGGCCGTTGGAAACGGACCTGGATTTGAATCCTTTGAAATCCATCAGCGAAGAGCGTTTGAACTGTTACACGGAAAAGCGGCAAGGCAGGCGTTTGAAATAGAAAAGGAAGACGAACGGGTAAGGGATTGCTACGGCAGAAACCCGTTGGGACAGAACCTTTTGCTCGCAAGACGCTTGATCGAGTCAGGTGTTCGGCTTGTCAACGTCGCGGCGTGGACGGGATTGGCCCCGGGTGAGAAATTCGTCAGCGTCGAGACCTGGGACATGCATGGCAACGCCGACGTAGGCATTTTCGAGCACGGATGGAATGGATTACCTTTTGCATTGCCCCGGGCCGACCAGGCGGTTGCCACGCTGATCGAGGACCTTCGTGATCGCGGTCTGCTCGACTCAACCCTTGTCGTTCTGGTGGGCGAATTCGGTCGCACGCCGAAGATCAGCAAAGGCGCCAAGCGCATCGGTCGCGACCACTGGCCCAACTGCTATTCCGCGATGCTTGCCGGCGGGGGTATCCGGGGCGGAAGCGTTTACGGTGAATCCGACAAACAGGCAGCCTACGTCAAATCCAATCCGGTTACCCTCGAGGATTTTACCGCGACTCTTTTCGCTGCGATGAACATTAACCCGGCATCACGGTTGAGTCGGGACGGCTTTACCTTGCCGGCCAGCAGTGGAAATCCAATCGAGGCGCTGCTTTAGGGTACAATTTGAAACTGCCACTTGCATTCACCCGGTAAAAGATTCTTCCCTTAATTGATCTCCAGCAGGTCCTTGACATCCCAAGGCAATACCCGGTCCTTGTGTTTCGGCCCGAATACGGGATACGTCTTTCTGCTGTACCTGGCTTTTGCCGCCCCAGACGGTGCGAATATAGCTCAATACATCGGCAATCTGCCGGTCCTTCAGCCTACCCTTTGCTGGCAATTCTGCTGACAGGTGGTTTGCTACTTTGCGTTATGAAAAATCCTGCACTTCGGCAGTGCTTTTTGCAGCACTTCAATCTGGGATTTAGTTAGCTTCTCACCCCAGAGATTCAATTTCTTTAAATTCATTAGCTTTTCCAGTCCGGCTACGCTGGTTAGCTGGTTGTCCCTGAGCAACAAGTTCGTCAACTTTGTGAGCTTCTCCAGCTCATCAGGCACTTTGGTTAGCTTGTTGCCATTGAGAGTCAAGTACGTCAAATTCGTGAGCTTCTCCAGTCCGGTTACGCTGCTTAGCTGGGTGTTTATGAGACTCAAGCTTATCACTTTTTCAAAATCCGCCTTGGTGAGTTCTCCATCCGGCTTCCTGATTCTTTTACGAATTTCTGCCTCGATCTTTGGGTCAAACTGAGGCTTTTCCTGTGTCTTCACTGCCGAAGCTGCAATCATCATTCCAACCAACGCTAAAACAATCTTTCTCATCATTATCAATTGTTTGAGATTTCCGGTTTCAAAATTCGGTAGCAACTCAGGGAAATAAAAATTCTCATTTCAGCTCCAAGAGTTCTTTGACATTCCAAGGCAAAACACGATCCTTATGAGCGCCACGAACGCGCTTAACGTCTTGCTCTTCCACCCGGCTTTTGCCGCCCCAGGCGGTGCGGACATAGCTCAATACATCGGCAATCTGCCGGTCCTTCAGGGCCGCTCCCATGCCCGGCATGATCTCGGGGTGACGGTAGCGGTTGCCATTTACCGTGATCGGCCCCTGCACGCCGTGCAGGGCGATCCGGATCAAGCGCTCCTGGGAGCCGGATACCCAATCAGAATTAGCCAGTGGGGGAGCGAGGTTTTCCGCTCCCTTGCCATCGGCCAGGTGGCAGGTGATGCACAAGGTATTATAGACCTCGACGCCCCGTATGACCGATTCACCGTGTTCGCCCTTTGGCATTTTCCTGATCTTTGGTGGACCGCCCGACTTGGCTATGATCTGGCCGTTGAGGCGCTTGATCATTTGGTCGCTCAGTTTGGCCACTTGCGAAAACTTGCTCTTTTTTAGAGGTTCCAGGGCGGCGATCGCCTTGTCCTGTTCCGGTGTGGCCCGCAGGCGCCCGGAGACTACGAGGGCCGTCATTTGCACTTTTTCATGCTCGTCCTCCAGACCCTCGGAAACCGTTGTCAGGTCCAGGGCGTCCATGCCTTCAAGTGTCCACAGGGCATGGACCTTGGCCAGGTGGTTGTCTGCAGAATTGACCACTTCCTTGAGGGTGGGGATTGACTTCTTGTCGCGGCGCTCGACCAGCAGGCGCTGGGCGGTGTCGCGCCACCAACCATTTGGATGGGACAAGGTCTTTACCAAATCATCCATGGAGGCCTTTTGCAACCTGGGTTGTGTCTTGTTACGTCCTTTGCTTTTGTTGACAATGCGATAGATGCGCCCCATCCCGACCGGTACCTCCAGTTTGCGTTCCAGGATGTAGGGCTTTAGGTAAAAACTGGTGACATAGGCCTTGTGCTGCAGGATGCCGCGATACATGTCGACCACATAGATGCAACCATCCGGGCCGTTGTATATGCTGACGGGGCGAAAGCGCTCGTCAGTGGAGCAAAGGAACTCGCGCTTCTCGAAGTCCTTGTCCGAATAAAGTTTGTGGGTACCCCGGCCAAGGCCCTTCTCCGTTTCATCGAACCAGTGGCAGGTCACTGCATTGGCAGCCGGTTCAGGTATGAAGGCTGCCCCGGCATACCCTTCGGGATAACGATTGGATCGGTACACCCCGGGGCCTGAGATTGCGGTGATCCGTGCGAGTCGTCCATCCTTGCGCAGCATCTCCGGCTTGTAGCCCCGGTTAATACCGGGATTTGGCCGGATCGAGTTGATGTCAGCAGTTCCAACTGATGGATTGGAAAAGGCGCCTGCGGCTCCGTGATACATATCCCAGTCACTATTCATGTAACGGGAATTGCTTGTGGTGTAGAGTCTTCCGTAATCGTCCTGACAAATTCCCCACTGGCCGCGGGAGCGGGAGTTGCCGGTTATCAGGCTGCCGTCGCGAAACATGAAGCGCTTGGAACTCTTGGCGTTGTACATCCAGTTATCGAGGCAGGGCACAAGACCGTTGTCGGTATGTTCAACCGGGCCTTGTCGGGCGTAGTTGCCCACCTTGGTCTTCTTGTCACACTTGAGGTCGCCGTTGGTGTCCTGGCAGTACCAGAGGGAGGGGGGTTCCGATACCAGTACGCCACCATCCACCATGGCGATAGCCCGCGGCATGATCAGTTCATCAAGGAAATCCGTCTTCTTATCCGCTTTGCCGTCATTGTTGGTATCCTCGAGCACTACGACCTTGCCTGTTTTCAGCTTGGTTTCGTTGGTGCCCTTGACATCCGGCATGTAGCCGCGCATCTCGACCACCCAGGCCCGTCCGTAACCGTCCCATGCCATGGCCACGGGATCGACCACCATGGGTTCGGCGGCAAAGAGCTGCAACTCGAAACCAGGGGCGATCTTGAATGTGTTCAGTGCCTTGTCAGCCGGTACAGTGTCGGAGGAACCCAGTTCCCATTGGCGCCACTTCGGTGGGTCAGCCAGTTTCTGGGCGAATGCAGATCCACCGACAAGGAGGCATAGCAAAGAGAATAGTTTCATATTTTTCTTTTGGTTAATAAATCAGAATGTAGCGATTCAAAAATGAGGTATTTTGATGTTGTTAATCTCACACGTGACCATTGACCTAGATCAATAAATAATTCAGAAGTTCATCCCAACTTAACAATGCAAAAGTTTATATTTTCCTTTATCTTCTTGTGCGGTTGTCTTGTCCAGGCTGCCAGGCAACCCAATATCGTCTTCTTTTTTGCCGACGACCAGACATCGAGCTCCATTGGTTGCTACGGGCATCCCCTGGTCAAGACGCCCAACATCGACCGTCTGGCCGCAGGAGGCACGCGATTCGCAAACGCCTTCGTCAGTCAGTCCATCTGCTGGGTCAGCCGGACCACCATTTTGACCGGTTTAACTGGACGAAGCTATGGAACTCCGGGCAGGCATGACGCCGCCCGTCCGGATGCGGTCAAGGAACTCTATGTCGACCTTCTTCGCAAGGCCGGTTATCGCACCGGGTTCGCCGGCAAGTGGCATGCCAAGATGCCCAAGGGTTGGAAGGCCTCCGACCACTTTGATGTCTACCAGCCGATCGGTCGCAATCCGTTTTATAAGAAGCAACCGGATGGCTCCCTTCGCCACGAGACTGAGCTGATCGTGGATCGCGGAATTGAGTTTCTTGAGAATCAACCGAAGGATAAACCCTTTGCCCTCAACATGTGGTTTAATGCCTGTCATGCGGAGGACGGGGACCGACGCCCCGGTATCGGCCATTTTCCTTGGCCCCGTTCGGTTGACGGCTTGTACGAGGATGATGTGATCGCGCCACCCCGACTTAACGATCCCAAAATATTTGAAAGTCAGCCCGATTTCCTCAAAACCACCATCAATCGTGAGCGCTTCTTCTGGCGCTGGAACACCGAGACAAAGTATCGCACCAACATGAGGGCCTACCTGCGCATGGTGAGCGGGATCGACAACGCAATTGGGCGATTCATCAAGGCGCTGGAGGCAAAAGGCCTGGCCGACAACACCATCATCGTCTACACCGCCGACAATGGTTACCACCTGGGCAACCGCGGGTTTGCCGGCAAGTGGTCCCATTACGAGGAATCCCTCCGTGTCCCCATGATCATTCATGACCCCCGTGCCCCCAAGGTCGCCCGCGGGCAGGTGGTTCAGCATTCCGCGCTCAACCTCGACCTTCCTTCCACTTTCCTTGACTGGGCCGGTGCTCCTGTGCCCGTGCGCTACCAGGGTCGCAGCCTCAAGCCCATCGTGTCCACCGGCAATGCGGACGACTGGCGCAAACAAACCTTTCACGAGCACTTCGCGGTGCGGCACCGCATCCCCGCCTTTGAGGGCCTGCGCACCGACCGCTACAAGTACGTTCGCTACCTCGACGAGGGAAACCATGAGTTTCTTCACGACCTCAAGAGCGACCCCGATGAATTGATCAACCTCGCCAAGGACCCGAAGCATGCCAGTACGCTCAAGCAATTCCGTCAGCGGACGGACAAGCGGGTGACCGAGCTGGGTGGGCCTTTATCGCCCATGAATGGACCTCTTGGAGTCTCAACTCCCCCGCATCCCAAGGCTGCTGCGACTGTGGCCAATCGACCGGGATCGAACGGCTACTCAAACCTACTCGCTGGTGGAATGCGAAGTTGGTCCGGTGATTCCAGATTTTGGTCGCTGAAGAACGGTGTCCTCACCGGAAAGGCCGATGGAACCCTCAAGATGAATCATTTTATTACCTGGAAGGTGGCCACTGTGCGTAACTTCGATCTCAAGGTGAAGGTGCGCGTCTCCGCCGGAGGTAACAGTGGCATCCAGTACCGCAGTGCCCACGCACCAGAGCTCGGCCTCGACGTGGTGACCGGCTACCAGTGCGATGTGGTGGCCGACAAAACCCAGTATAATGGCATGCTTTACGAAGAAAAGGGCCGCCGCATCCTTTCCCATACGGGTGAGAAGGTGATCGTTGACCCCAATGGGGAACGCTGGATTGTCGGGGAGTTTGAGGTCAAGGAATTCGCACCTGAAGAGTGGCATGAGTACCGTGTCCTGATTGAGGGCAACCGCCACCGCCATTGGATCGACGGGCATCCCACCGCCGACCTCATTGACCTCGATGAGAAGGGCAGGGCACTGGACGGCGTCCTTGCCGTGCAGGTCCACCGTGGCCCGCCCATGACGATCGAGTACAAGGACATGCTCATTAAACACCTTCCCGACGACTTGCCGCTTCTTCAACCGAAAGATCACCCCATCCCGGGCGAAGCAGTTGGCGTGCGTCCCCAAGGCAAATTACCCAAGGGTTGGAAGCCGCCTGTCTATGGGAAGCGTTGACCAAATGAAAGGATCACTTCTACTTTCGATTTTGTTTCTTACTTCTCTCCCAAGCATGGCCAGAGATGGCTTGCAGGGCAAGGATTTGCCCAAGGTTCTGATCATGGGTGATTCCATTTCCATTGCCTATACCTCCCATGTTATTGAGAACCTCAAGGGCGTGGCGCAAGTCAGGCGTCACAGGGGGAATGCCGGTCCCACCATTCGTGGGGTTACCAGGATCGAGGAATGGCTTGGGAAGGGAAAATGGGATGTGATTCATTTCAACTGGGGGTTGTGGGATATGTACGGTTGGGAATATCATAAGGAGGACCGTTCACCGGAAGCCTACGGGAAAAGACTCGAGTCCCTGGTCGGTCGCTTGAAAGAGACGAGCGCAAAACTCATTTGGGCAACCACCACACCTGCCTGCCCGGCCAACGAGACTACGATGGAACGAAGGTTCAAACAAAACATTCGAATATCACCTGAACTTGAGCAACGGTATCTCGATGTCGCCCTTGATGTGATGAAAAAACACGGCGTTGAGATAAACGACCTGCATGCTTTCATGAAACCGCGGTGGAAGAAGTACGCAATTGCCGACAATAACGTTCACTTTAACAAACTTGGCAGCCAGAAACTGGGGGAACAGGTTGCCAAGGCAATCAAGTCCGTCCTGTTAACCAATACATCCGGGTCCGCGAAATAGCTTTCTCTTTCATCCTCTTCCGCGAATCCATCATCACCATGCTACTGAGAGCAAATGTCATGTTGTTGCTGACCGCCTGTATCTGGGGGTTCGCCTTTATTCCACAACGTACCGCAATGGACCACATGGGTCCCTATTTTTTCAACGCCCTGCGTTTTTTATTGGGGGCTATCTCTCTCCTTCCCATTTGCTGGGTTCTGCGCAAGAAGAAGGTTCAGTCAAAGGGGGGCGCAAAGCAATTCTGGATTTTTGGCGGGGTCATCGGTTGCGTTCTCTTTTGTGGAGCGGCTCTTCAGCAGGTCGGGCTCCAGTTCACCACTGCTGGAAAGGCTGGCTTCATCACTGGGCTCTATCTCGTCCTCGTTCCCATAATAGGTTTTTTTCTCCGTCAACGCATCGGGATATTGACTGTTTTGGGTGCCATCCTTGCTACGGTCGGCCTCTATTACCTCAGCGTGAAAGAAGGCTTTGCCATTGGCAAGGGTGACGCCCTCATGCTCATTGGGGCATTCTTTTGGGCAGTTCATGTTCAAGTAGTCGGTTATGCCTCAAGGAAGGTCGATCCGCTACGTCTGGCCTTGGTTCAATACTTCATCTGTTCGGCCCTTAACTTTGTCGTGGCCTTCAGTGTCGAGGACGTTGCTTTACACTCAATCGTGGACGCTTATGATTCCATCCTCTATTGTGGAATCATATCGGTCGGTATTGCCTACACCTTGCAGATCGTCGCTCAACAGCACGTCGAGCCCAGTCGAGCAGCGATAATTATGAGTCTGGAGGCGGTATTCGCCCTATATGGCGGTTGGCTGATGCTTGATGAAACCCTGAGCAACCGGGAGCTGACCGGCTGCATCCTTATGTTCGCGGGGATGTTGTTTTCCCAAATACCAGTCAAAAAGCGGAAAGATACAGTTGCCTCGCCGTCTTCCGGCGGAATCTCTTCATCATGATTGGTTGAAACTACCTCTTCCTTGCCGCTTTGAGGCCTTTGAGAATTAATTTCTTGGTCATCAGGGATCCTTCAACAGAGTCCCGCCCCCTTCGAACTCAATCGTTATGACGCCCAAGGTATTGGAACCCTAGACGATCTTGAGCATAGCCAAGTCATCCGTTTGATTGCCTTCAAAAGGACGGTTCCAGTAAATACTCAATTTGCGTGATGCCAAGCTTGCTCCCCAAATATCCTTGCATGGCTTTCAATCTAAGTTCATTTTTTTTACTGCTATAAACGCATTGATTGTGATTGTTTTTGGAGGGCACTATATAGGAACGATTGATGGAGGAGAAATACTAACGGAATGCCAGTTGCTTCACAGTGCCGAGGCTTAAATACCCCTGCTGAATTTCCTGTCTTAATTTTACAACATCCTGATCAATCTTGAGGTACAAGATCATGAACATTATTCAATCAACGATGCTTTTAGCATGGATGACGGTCGCGACCTTTGGATTCGCTGTTGAAGAACCTACGACTACATTTGGGGAAATCGTTACGAAATTCTTTAAGAACAACTGTGTATCATGTCATGGGGAAAAGAAGCAACAAGGAGACCTTACACTTCACGACATGAAGATGGAATTTGATATGGCCGAAGCAGGGCAACGCTGGATGACAGTGCTAACCCAGCTTGAAAACGGTGAGATGCCGCCTTCTGACAAAAAACAACCGACCCAGACCGAGCGACTGAAAATTATCAGTGAAATCAGGAACCAGTTTCAACTTGCCGGCAATCCAATTGAGCATCTCCGGTCCGCTCCAAAGTATGGTAATTATGTGAGCCATAAGGAGCTTTTCAGCGGGGAACATAAGGGCCCTTCTTTTTCCCGACCGCGTATCTGGCGCATCAGCCCGTACATCGACGGTAAGAGTAGTCCTTTTAGTCTGTCTCAGTCCGAGGGGTTTAAGGATTTTGCACACATGTGGCACTTGGATAAACCAACCATTGAACTCCTCATGATTAAGGCCAATGCACTTGTGGAGCAACAGATCGGTCCGTCAGAAGCCTTACTGAAAACCCAGGATGAGATATGGGTGAAGCAGGTTCTCTCAAAGCGTCGAAATCTGGAGAATGAGGTAAATGCGCAAGAATTAATCGTGGCAAAGAGTCCGAGTAATGCGGGGCAGAAGAAGAAACTGGACGGGCTCGTCAAGCAACTGGAGAGAAATCTGGCGACAGATTTCAAGAAAGACAGAAAAAGACCTTACAACCGCCTGTCCGGTTTACAGAAGAATATCTTTTGGCGCCTTGCGAATATTAATGAGATGCCGAAGGATTTGGAACTTCATGAAGCGGCTGAGAGTCAACTGAAAACCGCCCTTCGTCGCAAGCCGACTGATGCCGATATAAAGAGGATTTCGGCGCGCTTCAAAAGCAGTATCATTGCCTATGGCAACGATACCGGTACGCGGTTGACTATGATCTCTATTCTAATGATGCCGGAATCCATCTATCGAATCGAGTTGGGTCTTGGTGAGAAAATGCCGGATGGTCGACGCAAGCTCAGTCAGCAAGAAATCGCTTACGCTCTGGCCTATGCCTTGACAGATGCCGGGCCGGATAAGGAGATTATCAAGGATCTGGGCGACAATAAGTTGAGTGACCCTGATGTGATCAGTTCCCATGTCGATCGGATTTATGAAAGTGCCATCACCGGCGATGGAAAACGCAAGGGCAAAGCCGAGCGCGTTCTACGTTTTTTTCAGGAATATTTCGCCTATGGTTCGGCGCCGGAGGTTTTCAAGGATGGAACCCGCCATCCCGGGCACACGCCGCGACCCTCCGATCTGGTTAAAGACACGGATATGCTGATCATGCACGTGCTGAATGAAGACAGGGATGTGCTTAGACAATTGTTGACCACGGATATTGCCTATATCCGCTACGTGCCTGCGAGGCCCGGTTGGGAAACACTGTCATCATATAATGTGAACAAGAAAATGGCTAAAGAGGAAAACATAATAAGCGGTGAGAAGAACAAGAACGGACAGCGTTATGTTCTCCGCTTAAACGGACAGCGATCAGGGATTCTCACCCAACCCAGTTGGTTGACGGCGCATTCGACCAACTTTGACAATGACCCCGTGAAGCGCGGCAAGTGGATTTACGAACACCTCTTGGGTGGTGTGATTCCAGATGTTCCCATCACGGTGGATGCCACAGTGCCTGAAGATCCCGATAAGACACTTAGGGAGCGTTTCAATAAAACAGGTGAAGATTATTGCATGAAGTGTCATGGCAAAATGAATCCACTCGGTATGGCGTTCGAGATGTTTGACGACGTAGGACGTTTTCGGGAAAAGGAATTGTTGCGCGACAACAAGACCTTCGTCGCGGTTAACTCAAAGGGAGGCATTACTGGAAGTGGCATAGCCAGCCTCGATGGGCCGGTTGAAAATGCACTGGAATTGTTAGTTAAACTGGCTGACAGTCCTCGAGTTCGTCAAGTTTTTGTCCGTCATGCATTTCGCTACTGGATGGGGCGGAATGAAACACTTGGTGATTCACCTACTCTGATGGCTGCTGACAATGCCTATGTCGAAAGTGGAGGTAGCATGAAGGCTCTTGTCTCCTCACTGCTTTCGAGTGATTCTTTTTTATACCGTAAGGATTTTAATTAATGATTATAAACCGAGAAATATCATGAACATTACACGCCGAAATATGTTGAGGGGAATCTCCATGGGAAGTGGCAGCATCGTATTTTCTCCCCTAATTGATCAACTGGCTGCTCAGGCAGCAGGGAAAAGTGCATTTCCCCAGCGTTTTGTTTTTGTGGTGAAGTCAAGTGGTCTGACTCCGGGACATGTTGTGCCGACCAATTTTGCAGACGATTACGTGATTCAAAAGAAGAGCTACATTGCGGGAGAAGGATACACCAGTGGAGTGCAGTTAAAAGATTGTGAAAAACTCGTAAAACGCCCATTAAAAGATGCCGTTCTCAACAACTCGATGAAGTCTCTTGAGCCATTTAAAGACCGGTTGACCATCCTGCAGGGTCTTAGCGGAAACATGGTCACGGGGGGGCATACGTCGGGTTATGGTGCCATGAGTTGCATGAAGGACCTGATGGCTGAAACCATCGATCACAAAATGTCCAGATTGTATCCTTCTGTCTTTTCCCATTTGGGTTTATCAACTGTCACAACCACAATGGGTTCACGCTTTGCGGATTCGGTATGTTATCCTGGTATTTCTGCTGCCAGCAACACAAAGACCTTACCTTTTTACGGTAGTGCCGTTCAGGCTTATCAGTCTTTATTCGGTTCGGTTGCGACCGGAAAGGATCGAACGAAATTTGAGTCCAGGGGGAACCTTTTTGATTATCTTAGTGAGGACGTCAAAGCCATGCGCCGGCATCTGGTCGGGAGTGAGAAAGAAAAGCTCGATCATCATCTGAATGCCATCGAAGCTTTGCAAGCGCAACGCCAAGGCATACTTTCGATGTCTGATCAGATCAATAAAGGGAAACCGGAGCTTACGGGGAAATACACCAACATGAATATCGAAGACCGATTTGATGCCCATTGTCAAATTGCTGCCGGCGCGCTTATTTCTGGGTTGACGAATGTTGTGACCATTCGGGCAGATGGTCTGGGTTCGCAGTATACCCAATTGGGTTTCGTCGGAGGCCAAGTTCATGGAATCGGTCATGGCAAGGTACCTGAAGGTGCCGATTCAACGGATCACGCTCGTGGATTGATTCGTGGGTTCCAACTCGACAACGTAGCGAAAATAGCGTCCAGATTAGCCACCATTCCAGAAGGTAACGGAACCATGCTCGACAATACGACGATTCTTTATTTTTCGGATGTTGGCGACAAGCATCATGCTTCCAACCGGGAGTGGCCTTACATTGTAATCGGTGATATGGGTGGTAAACTCAAGTCGGCTGGTCAATATATTCAATACCCCCACAAAGGTCACAGCGGTCATCATACCATCGCCAGTTGGTGGTTGACTCTGCTACATGCGGCAGGACACCTCCAGGACGGTTTCGGAATGAAGGATAAAAAGGTTGATGCAATGTGTCAGCGTGGACCCTTAGGGGAACTTCTTGGCTAGCAAATGGGCCAACCAATTCCCGGTATGACGCTAATTACGTCCATTTGGGGATTTTAGATGATGCTTTTTGCATAATTTCAAGAACGTACCTGTTCTTATCCTCTTGTCGCAGCCTTGAGCGCCTTGAGGATCAATTTCTTGGTCATCAGGGATCCCTCAATAGGGTCTATGCCGCCACCTTCGAATTCAATCGATATAACACCAGAGAAATCGGATTCGTAGACGATTTTGAGCATACGGTAGTAGTCCGTGTGGGTCTCGTTCCCCTTGTCATCGAACTTGAGCGCCTTGGCGCAGACTGCTGGAGCGTAAGGCAGGCTCTTGGTCACGCCGTCATAGCGGTCGTAGCGCCCAAAGTTATTGAAGTCAGGCAGGATGCCTGCGTTGGGGCGGTCAATTTCCTTCATCGCCTTGAGTAGCCAGTCCGGGTTTTGGGAATGTCCGCCGTGGGGTTCAATTACGACCTTGACCTTGGTGTCCTTCGCGTAGTCACAAAGCCGTCCCACGCCATCCGTCGCGTTCTTTACATTGACATCGGCGTTGCCGCCGGAACGGCAGTTCACCCGTATGGCGTCACAGCCGAGCTGGGCGGCGCAATCAATCCATCCCTTGTGCTCGTCGACCGCCTTGTCGCGCTGGTCCTTGTTGGTCGCGTCCAGTTGGTTCTTGGCGTCGACCAGGATGAGCACGTTCTTCATTCCCTCACCGGTGGTTCGCTTGACCAGTTCACCGACATACTTCTTGTCGGTGTGCTTGCCTCCAAAGGGGCGGTTCCAGTACTCGATGTGGGTGATGCCAAGCTTATCCTTGCATAGGGCAGGGTAGTCGAGATGGTCGAGCTTGCGCCCGAGCCAACGGTGAAAGGTGTATTCCTGGATGCCGATCTGGAAGCGATTGGGGTCGTCCTTGGCTAGCGGTTTCGGGTAAAGAGACGGTGCAAGGCTGAGGGAGATTCCGCCAATTGTTGCGTTCCGAATGAAGTCGCGTCGGGTTTGGTTTTCCATGCTTGGGATTTTAAATGGGTTCTCAATTAGCGGCGGTGTTCGTTCCGTTCACCCAGGTGTCTGCGGATTTCATCCAGCATTCTACGCATTTGCTCCACCTCGTGACGTAGTTGATTCACTTCATCGTCACCATGACGATCATTGTGATCATGGTCCCTGTTTTGTCCCTGATGATGTTCATGGATGCGCCTTTCAACTTCCTCTGCCAGGTCATGGAGTCCGGCGGCATGCAGGTGCTCGATTGCTGTCATGGCATGGTGAACGCGTTCGTCAGGATGTTCCCCGCGATCGTGATGTTCGCCTTCATGTTGATGAGCCTCAACCTTGTGCCTCAAATCCCTCTCTGCACGGTCTGCTTCTTCGTGCCTTCCTTTTTCGCGTAATTCATGGATGTGGCGTTCCTGCTCATGGAACCAGCGTTCTCGTTCATGCCGGTGCTGATTATGATCCTGTTCTCTTCGGCCATTTTCACCCCTCCCGCGCATACGTTCATCCATGATGCGGCGAGTGTGATGGGCAACCTTTTCCGCCTCCTCATGCCGACCGGCCTTTTTAAGCTCCTCAATCTCCTGTCTGCGCTCCATTGCCCAATGCCTGAGGTCATCCTGTTCATGACCTGAATGCCGATCACTTCGTTCATGACCTTTATCATGATTGCCCCAGATTTGATCCTTCATTACGCCGAGCTTCTTCATGGCATCCTCCTTGGAGAGCTTGCCTGCCTTTACCGCACTCCAGACCTTCTCCTCAATAGCCCGGAATTTCTGCCCTCGTGGGTCATGGTGATCCTTTTCCTGTCCCTTGTCTCCCCAGATTTGTCCCTTGATGGCGCCGAGTTTCTTCATGGCATCCTCCTTGGAGAGCTTGCCGGCCTCAACGGCGGCCTTCAACTCCTTTTCAGCTGCATGGTATTTCTGCATTCTGGGATCATTATGTTTTTGTTCCCCCTGCACTTTCTTCTTGAAGCTCTCAAGCCTTTTGAATGCATCCTCCCTGGATATTTTTCCGGCCTTGACGGCGGCCTTCAACTCCCTTTCCGCTGCATGGTATCTTGCTTCAGGTGAATCCTTTTTCCCCCGGTCTGATTCGCCTGAGTGTCTTTCATTATCACGGTGGTGTTTGTCGCCACGCTCGCGATCTCCTTTTTTGCCATCTTCGGCGTTAAGGGAAAAGGTGACGAGGGGGGCAAGCAATATGCAGGTGATTGAGGATGCTTTCTTGATGTTCATATTCGGGGTGGGTGGGAGTTTTGCGTCGATCAATTGCTGACACGCGAATTTAATTTGTTATCAGTCTGTCTAATTCAAATAAACCTAATCGCAATTACTAATTTACAGGTTGAACTTTAGGTTCAGACAGGGGTT
>JABJCN010000093.1 GCA_018668635.1 Opitutia bacterium | reverse complement strand
CGGAAAAGTTGCCTGGCGCAAGGATCGAAATGCTGATGCCAAGAAGAAATTTGCCTTCTGCACAGCTCTCCTTATTGAGGTTGACGGTCGCCGGCAGATCATCAGCCCCGGTGGGGATGTCGTTGTGGCCTACGACCCTGCTTCCGGTGATGAGATATGGCGTGTGCGCTACGATGGTTACTCCGTTGTGCCCCGTCCTGTTTATGGGCATGGGCTTGTTTTTTTTAGTTCCGGCTTTGACCGACCTACTTTTTATGCCGTGAAGCCAACAGGCAAGGGGGATGTAACAGACACCCACATCGTCTGGTCCATTACCAAGGGTGCTCCGCACACACCCTCACCACTCCTTGTCGGGAATGAACTATACCTTGTTTCCGATGGTGGCATCGGTTCCTGCCTGGACGCCCGCACCGGAGAGGTTCATTGGCGTGAACGTGTCTGCGGTAGTTGTTCTGCATCGCCATTTTTCGCGGCGGGTCGCATCCATATTATTGATGAAACCGGCAAGGGCGTTGTTATTGAGGCATCCAAGACTTACAGGAAGCTTGCTGAGAATGATATCAACGAACGGACCCTGGCCTCCTGCGCCGTTGGTGAAAATGCTTTCTATCTACGTAGTGCCACCCATCTCTACAAAATCCAACAACGTTAACCAGTTCCATCCATGAAACGACGCACCTTCCTCAAAACTGCCGGTGCCGCCTGCACTGCTGCTGCACTTCCAAATCTACTTACATCCAAGACGAAGAAGGCCATTGTTCTCGGTAAAGGTGACCATCAGTACACCGTCGAGCACGGATGGGGGAAATTGCCGGAAGGCCACGTTTATGGTAATGCCTCCCACGGTGTTGCCATCGACAAGGCGGGCCTCATTTACATTACCCACCAGGGGAAGCCGGGTTCCATCTTCCTTTTCGACCCCGATGGAAAGTTCATCAAGGCATTCGGTGAGATACACGCAGGGCGTGGTCACGGCATCGACATCCGTGAGGAGTCTGATGGCAATGAATACATTTACCTTTCCCCAAGCAATAGTGCCCTCAGTTTTACCAAGATGAGCCTTGACGGAGAAGTCCTCTGGCAAAAGGGGAAGAAACTGCTCGGCGAACTCTCCGGGAAATATCCTGACAGGTCCCGTTATCGCCCGACCAACGCCAGCTTTGCACCCGACGGAGGCTACTTCCTCGGTGATGGCTATGGAGGGGGATACATCCACCAATTTGACTCAAAGGACCGCTATCTTCGCACCATTGGCGGTGGTGGTTCCGCGGATGGCCAGTTTCGTACCCCGCATGGTCAATGGCTGGATGCCCGGGATGGCACACCCAAGCTGGCTGTTTGCGATCGCGCGAACAAGCGTCTCCAGTGGTTTGACATGGACGGGAAGCATCTCAAGACGCTTGGCGGATTCCTTTTTCCTGCCGATATCGATGTGCAGGGGGACATTATGCTGGTTCCCGATTTGCACGCTCGAATCACCTTGCTTGACGAGAACAACAAGGTCCTGGCGCATCTCGGTGATAACGAGGAGTGGCGCAAGAAGGCCCTTAGTCGAGGTATGCGCGGCAAAGCCGCCGAGTGGCAGGATGGGCGCTTTGTTCATCCGCACGACGCCTGTTTTGACAAGGACGGTAATATTTTCTGCGTCGAGTGGGTTGCCGGCGGTCGCGTGACGAAATTGACGCGAGTTTAGATTCCTTCCATCCAGCGGGAACCGGCATCGGTATAAGCACTTAGCGTCCTTTCTTTTCCCAGTCCTTCTCGAACTGGATCTCCTCCGGATTGGGTACCCTCAACTTATAAGCACATATGAGGAAGATGAGACCAACTACAAGCAGGCCCCAAAGGAACAATTCCATTCCAATACTTCTTCCGCTGGATTGCCCGATTGCCTGATTCAGTAAACCTGCTTCCTCAGGTGTCCGTGCCAGTTTTGGTAAAAGCCAGAGCAATATGCCCGGGACAGAGAATAAAATGACTCCAGCAAAAAGGAAACCTTTTGAGCGTTTATGATCCGGCATCTGTTAGTTTTTGACTGCCTCGTAGATGAGTTTCTTTACGCCCCATTCTGTAAGGAATGAGTAGGGCATGGTCTGTTCCAGGGTGATAACGACCAATTCGTCACCTGGATGCACCCAGTAGTGGGTGCTGGCCGCACCACCCCAGCCATATTCACCAACCTTTGCACCGGAACCCCAGTCTGTTTCCTTCATCCTTATGGAAAACCCGTAACCAAATCCCACTCCTTTTCTTGGTGGTTGATTGATCTGGATCGGAAGAAGTGGTTTGGGTAACTGGTTAGTCGTCATCAGCTTGACCGTATTCCTTTTGAGAAGTTGGATTCCATGTAGCTGGCCACCCTGCTGGATCATGAGAAGGAAGCGAAGGTAGTCCCTGCCTGTTGAAACCAGGCCTCCGCCTCCTGAAAAGAAAGTGGTGGGTTTTCCATATTTGCTGTTTCTCGGATCATCAATACGGGTCAGCCTGCCTTTGTAGTTGCTGTTATAATTTGCGGTGAAACGGTCCAGTTTATCCTTGGGCACGTGAAATCCCGTGTCCTTCATGTCCAGGGGCTGGAAAATACGCTTCTCCAGAAAAACATTCAGGGGCTGTCCCGACCACACTTCGATCAACTTTCCAAGTACATCTGTGGATACGCTGTAAAGCCAACGATCACCGGGTTCAAATCGAAGGGGAAGACTGGTCACGTTATTGATGAATCCATCAAGGTTTTTTGCCCTGCCGGGAATCCCTCTTGAACGATAGGCTTTTTCCACCTCGGTATTTCCTGTGAATCCATAGCTTAAGCCTGATGTGTGTCGCATGAGGTCTGCGACAGTCATGGGGTTCCGGGAATCCTTTTTCTTTCCATCCTTACCAAGCACCTTAAGGTTCTTGAATTGAGGCAGGTATTGGCTTACCGGGTCTGAAGGATTAAACTTGCCCTCTTCATGCAGGATGAGGGCACCAGCGGTGACGATGGCCTTGCTCATCGAGAAGATGCGGAAGATGGCGTCTTCCTGCATTGGTTTCTTTCGCTCGATGTCCATGTGCCCGTAAGTCTGGAACTGTACAATTTTCCCCTTTCGGGCGACGACCGTGATTGCACCGGCAATTTTCTTGTCGTCAATGTAGCCTTGTACGACTGTGGCCGCTTGTTTCAGCTTTTCGCCGGACATGCCGGCGTCCTCGGGTTGGGTTCTTGGGATTTCCTTGCCCTGCAGTGCAATGAGGCAGGTCAGGAGCCCAAAGGGGAGGATGTTCTTCATTGGGATTATGT
>JABJCN010000089.1 GCA_018668635.1 Opitutia bacterium | reverse complement strand
TGGTTTCTCAAGGAGTGCGAATGGCGCTTCAATGGAGGCAACCATCAAAACCTATACAAACAGCTTAAATACTGGCATTCCAAGTCAAAGCACTAACCCTTAGCTACTTCAGCCCCTAAGAATTAATAGGTTTTCTGTACATTCTGAAGTCCTAAAATTTAAAGGTTCATGATTTCAGAATCAAGGACTTCCCTCAAATCAGGCCATTCCACAGATGCGAAGAAGAGTATGGTGAACGGTAAGATCGTGTTCATAGTTCCAATCCAGTTTCTTTTCGCCACGAATGGTTCTGGCAAGGTCTTCAAATTCCATCGCATAGCTTCGTCCCCCCTTGAGATCAACCAACTGTGAACCTTTCCTGTAACCTTCGCGAGACTCATATAGATTCAATGTAAACTTTCCAGATTCAAGTGGTTGAATCTCCATCCCACCCCGTGTACCGGAAATAATAAATCTTCGCCTTGGCCCGCCAAATGGATCATTGTGATTACAACGAAGGCAAACAGTGGCCTTTTCATATTCAAGAACAGCAAGTTGATTGTCCGCAAAAGAATCTCCTGTGTTTTGCCGTGTACGAAGATTGAACCCTTGTACCATTTTGGGTTTGCCAAGAAGATGTACCACGGCATCCAAAATATGACCGGCAAGCTCAAAAAATCCACCTCCAGCAAATTGAGCAAGCTCCCTACGCATTCCAACGCCCGCCTTTTTTCCCATCATGGCATCGATCTCCATAATTTCGCCAAACCAGTTCTCACGCACAGCCCGAAACATAAAAGTGAAGGAAGGGTTGTAACGAAGCATGTACCCCATTTGAATCGTCAGGTTTTGTCGTTCTGCAGATTCGAGGAGTTTCTTAAAAGGAGCCAGAGTTGGACCAGCTGGTTTATCCAGGTGAATATGTTTCCCTGCATCCACTATCGGTTGTGCTGTTCTGACAAGATCACTCACACGAGTTTCTATCGCCACGACTTCCAATGACGGAGAGCTCATTAGTTCATCGATTGAAATATACTTAACACCTCTTACTTTTTGACGCAGCTTGGGATCTGGTTCCACCACCCCCACCAATTCGAATATGCCTTCAAGGGAACGAATAGCGGCGAGTTTGCCGAGGGCATGCGGGTGGGAAAGACCAATCTGGCCAATGCGAATCCGGGGACGCGAGGACTTGCCTGCAATGAAAGGAGTAGCCAGAGTTACACTGGACCCAATAAGCAATTTTCGCCGATTCACTTAAAAAAAAGGTTCAGCCATCAACCGCCAGCCTTGCCTGGTTTACTGTTCCCAAAGACCGACTTTATCTCGGTAATCCTGGTGATGACAAGCTGCCCATTTCGCTCACTACTGTTACCCGATAATGTGATTGGTGTACCAACATGGTAAGCAACATTAAAGCCATGAAAGTCACCGAACCCGATTTCAATCCTGACGGGAGGCTTGTCCTTAATGTCCATATAAAAGACTTTGGCCTCGTCAAGGTTGTCTGACATGCGAAGGCGACCCTGAACGGTCATTTTACCCTGCTCGGACTTGACCCAACTCGTAAAAGGACGCTCCCGATACTCGTCAAAAGACCCACCGCCCAACCCCGGTAGTGGACTCGATGAATTAGCAAATGAATCGGATTCCACACCGAACATTCTAAGAAGGGAAAGATGAAGGCGGCTTAGTTCCTGATTTTGGGAATACCTCAGGTAGCGTCCTGTCTTGAGCTGACCACCACCTTTTCCTGCCAAAACAATGGGAATTCGTTGTGCCGTGTGGTTATCACTGTGTCCCATTCCAGAACCGTATAAAACCACGCAATGGTCAAGAAGTCGTCCGTGATGATCCTTGTAGGACTTGAGTTTGGACAACAGGTAGTCGAACTTCTCCATATGCCAGAGACTGATCTTGAGCAATGAATCTATATTTGAGCGGCTGAAATTACGAAAGAAATGTGATAGATAGTGATGCTGTTTCTTAATCCCAAGAAAATCGAAGATCATTCGACTGTTACTGTTGCCAAGCATGTAGGAGATACATCGAGTTGAATCCGTCCACAAAGCCATTGCAATGACATCAAGCATCGCCTCCACCTGTTCATTGAGATTTACTCCGCTCTCCGGACGAACCAAACTGGAGAAATCAACGCCCTTGGAACCTGAAACAGGAGCCATTTTCTCAAGGCGTTTTTCAGTTTCCCTGACTGCAGTAAAATACTCATCCAAAGTAGCCTGATCCTCAGCTCCTGCTATCCTTTGCAAGGCCTTCGCATCATTGCTAACGCGGTCCAAAAGGCTGGAAATGTGTCGCCGTTGATTTGGGTCCCGGAGTGGATTTCTAAACAAGCGATCAAAAACAAGTTGAGGATCGCTTTCCCTCGGAATCCGCCCTCCCTTCTTGTCATAGGAAATATAACTGCAGTCGATTTGATTGGTAAAGAGCCCCTCGGTAGTCAGTTCAAGGGAACGATGGGTTGTACCGGCACTAATCTTATCTGCAATAATCTGGTCCACTGAGGCGGATTTTCGATTATTGTGATGCCCGGAAAGAAACCTGCGAGTCGAATTACTATGCGAAGAGAACCCGAAATCCCCCATATTATCGAGTATGATCAGGTCCTCCTTATGCTTGGCAAAGGGCTTCATCAGTGGTGACATGCGAAAATCATTTTCCATCCCACCGTTAATATTCCATGAGGGAGGATGCACACCATTCGGCTTGAACAAGGTCATGAAACGCACAGGTGGTTGCGTATCTCCAGCAAGGTTCCTTATCCCGTTGTCCGCACTTCCTTCCATCAAATTAATAAAAGGGAGAGGAACAAGTGCACCGGCAGCCCCCCGCAAGAATGTCCTACGATCAATCCTCCAGTTTCGACTCTTCATGTTTGGCATTTTGAATGAAAGTTTCCCTAAAGGGAAGACTATTCGCAATCTGGGTAAAGAGGCTTTTCCATGTACCGTTATCTCGACAAAGGTTTTTGGTGATCGTGTTAACGGTCGACTGATCAAAACGCTTTAGTTCCCGACATAGGGCGTAGGTCAAGGTTTGCTCCACAATATTACGAACAATGTTCTCTCGTTGACTGGTCATAAAGACCGCCTTGAGTTCCTCAAAATCCTCGAAGGTTTCTCCTCCGGGAAGTTGCCCCGAAGTATCAATTGGAGTTTTCAGGTTTTTTTTCTGCGCTTCACCAAGGAGGTAACGCCCGTTATTGTCATAACCATCCAATGCGAAGCCAAGGGGATCAATCTTGTTATGACAACGGGAGCAAGATGCGTTTTCCCTATGCACTGCGAATCGTTCCCTGAATGAGAGTTTTTGTCCTCGGGGACTGGGCTTTATTGGAGGTACATCCGCAGGAGGCTCGCCAAGTTCAACCCCAAGGATTCGCCTTAACATCCAAGTCCCCCGAAGAATTGGTCCGCGGTTCATAATGAGTATACTTGGCATGGTTAGGATTCCGCCACGCCCTTCTGCCTCCCGTAATTCCAACCGCTGGTTCATCGTACGTTGCCGCTCCACGCCCTGAGGCTTGTGAAATCGAGCCAGTCGTTGACGATCCTTTCCATAAAAACCAGAGGTGCTTTGGTTTACAAATGTCACTCTTGAATCGATGAGTTCCATTACCGGTCGTTCCTCGGTAAAAAGGTAGTGAAGAAAATCTCTGGGTTGGGTACGCATGCCATGGCCTCGGTCACCGGGGTCATTTTTAAACATATCGTCTATGTTAGCCAAGCCAAGCCACTGCACGGCAAAACTTTCTGCCAAGCTTCTTGAATTGGGGGATAATAACATACGTGAGACCTGTTCTGCAATAATGCCAGGCTTTGAGATTTCACCACTTGATGCCAGCTCGGTTAACTCATCATCGGGCCTATCCTCCCAAAGAAAATAAGATAATCTCTCGGCTAACTCAAAGGAATCCACAGACTGCTGAATACCCGGTTTACCTTCCATAAGCAGACCACGATAAAGAAAAGCCGGAGACATCAGTATTGCCTTCATCTCAAACTTGATTGCCTTAAGAAGCTCCTCCCCGATCTTACGCTCAAGAGATTTTGAAACCTGGGTTGCCATCTTAGCCTTAATTGGGCGACGCAAGGCTCGGGAAATAAAGTTACTAATGAGGGTATTCGCCTCCTCCAATGTTATGTCATAAGGCTTCCATGCTTCACTTTTTTGAACGCCCATCAGGAAACTCAATTGCTTCCTTCCTTTGATGGAAAATAGTTTCTCCAAAGCCGCATCAGAAAGGTGTAGATATTGATCCATTAATATCGGTGAAAGCTTGGTTCCATGGGTATCATTGACAAAACCACTGACTCCCGGTGGGTCAATCGGGAGCAGTTTCAAGACCAGTGACTGCTCACCGGAAAGAGTTTGCTCTGCAGTGGCAATACTGACCTTAAGATCAAAACCAAACAAAGAGCGCAATGTGTTGCGATATTCGGGAGCAGACAGCCTGCGGGGTTGAAAAATACCCGGTTGTGCTTCAATCGGCTTTGCCAATTCTTTATGACACCAATCCAGTATCGTTCGCGTCTCTCCTGTGGTGAGTTGCCGTTCATCCTCGGGTGGCATGTCCCCGGTTTCCAGAACATCGACAACCTTTTCCCATAAATCCAATTGCTCTTCAGCTTGTTCTAAATTCAAAATTCCTGAAAAATCAACCTTACCCTTCACCTTTTCCCCGCCATGGCACTTGAGACAGGTATTTTCAAGGATTGGGCGAATATCCTTCTCAAAGGCTGTAGCGGCAACAACAAGAATAAAATCCAGAACAATTATACCCAGACATTTTCGCATGAATTTTATTATTCGGGATTAAAAGATTGGGCTGTTAAATTGACTCCTTCAACTGGAGGAAACGATCGCTCAATATCACCTCACGTATCAGGGACTTCAGCCTAAAATCATCTTTCTCCGTCTTATTGACAATCAGATCGATGGTCAGGATATCTGCCGGCTTAAGTTCCCTGGTCAAGGCGCACCGCAACAAATGACCCGCGAAGGCCTTGGCAAATCGCCTGTTCTCTTTGACCAGTGATTCCTTGAAGCTGACGATGCCGTCAAATTCATACTTCCTGAGCAGTTTTCCGCTGGGATCGACATCGCGTCCGTTTTCATACTTGTCCCGCCACCGACCCGTAATGTCAAAATTCTCCATGGCAAAGCCAAGGGGGTCGAGTCTGGAATGGCAACCGGCACAATCCGGGTTTTCACGGTGCTTGGCAAATTTCTCGCGTATGGTCAGTTTCCGGTCATCGCCGTCCTCGTTGAGAGGCGGGACATCATTTGGCGGCGGAGGCGGGGGATCATTGAGGATGACCTCGATAATCCAGGCTCCACGGGCAATGGGATGGGTGCGCTTGGGACCGGCGGTCATGCTCAACATGGCGGCACTGGTGATGATGCCTCCATAGCGCGGGTCCGATGCCGCCACGCGCTCAAAGGTGCGCGAACGCAGTTTGTTGCGCATCTCATTATCAAAATTCTTCTTCGCCTGCTGCCTTACGCTATTGGGATTCCCTGGCTTGGGAATCTTCTTGATGGCGACCTCGGAGTCCCTGATTGCCTTGTTCAAGGCTTCCTGTTTTGCCTTTTGTGCATCCGTCATGGCCTGTAATAAATCCTGGTCGGAAATGTAAAGGTTTTGGCCGCTGCTGGAGGAAGCGACCTCCTCAGCCGTCAGAGCACGGTTGTAAAGTCTGGCCTTGTCCAGGCTAATGGACAAAAACTTGTTGCCGCCGGCCGGCAGATGCCGCAAACCGAATAGTACCGAGGTCTTGCCCTTGGGAAAGGTGGCCGCACCCTTTCGGTAGGGCTTGCCGTAGGGTTTTCCATTCCGGTACAGCGTGGTTGTCCCGTCCGCCTTGTAAACCATGGCAAGGTGAAGCATTTCATTGGACTTGCCCTCCGGGGTGGATCCGGGAAAGTCAAGTGTCCGGGCGTGCCCGTTGCTGCCGGAAATCCAGTGTCGTTGCTTTCTTTCCCCAAGCACGATCGTGTCAAAGAAATCACCCGGGCCCTGGATGCCCATGACCCCCCCCCCTTTTTGATTGATATCCTTTACCTGGCACCAGGCCTCCAGGGTCTTGGCCTTCAAGTCAATGGGCAGGTTGCCGCTCTGCAGGTAGGATCGATTCAGGATGACACTGCCATCCTTGAACTGCACCTTTCCATGCGCCTTGAGTTCAAATCGGTTTACGGAACTCTTCAAGTCACCATCAAACTCCCAGGCAGCATAAGGCTTCAGGTCCACCGGCTTTTCCTTCAGGACATCATTCTTACGCTCATCCAGCAACCTCGCCCTCAAGGGATCGATCAACGCAGACAAATCAGCCTTGGATTCCTTGATCTCCTCCTCCAGTTCCTTCCGGCGCTGGTTGTTGACCCGGTTCTTCTCCTCAATGTCACTGGTATCCACAGTAGGTGGCTTCAGGTCAGATGTATACCAGGTCTTGAGAAAATCGCTCCGGTAATTGAATGACGGTGAAAGCAGTTCCACGATCGGACGATTTTCAATAAACACTGCGTCAAACAGGAGCAACGGCTCCAGCACCATCTGCAGGCTGGCGGGATTATCCTTATCCAGGCTGAAAAACCTGTGCTTCTTGGGGTCCGGCGTGGCCGCCAGGACATTTTCCAACTGCATCCACTGCCCAGGAAAAGTGTCCAGGAACCGTTCGATCCTTGGATCAGCAAACATTCTATCAAGGGTTTTACTCAGGGTCTCCGGCTTGGACAGTTCACCACTTTCCGCCAAGCGAAGAAGCTCCATATCCGGACTGCTCCCCCATAGAAAAAACGACAACCTGGATGCCAGTTCAAATTGATCCTTACCCTTGTCATCCATTCCATACCTGAACAGGAACATCGGTGAGGAAAGTACAGCCGAAGCCACCTTTTTCATGCTATCCGCAAAGGGTAGACCCCCCTTGATTTTACCAATGGTGTAGGCGGTGTAACGTCTGAGGGTTGGCTCATCCACAGGATTGCGGAAAGCCTGCAAAAGGAAAGGGGCCAGCCTTTTCCTGACTTCTTCCTGCAGGTCGGCACCCGCCGGAGGTTCCTTGAAGAAGTCATTCCAGATGCCGACAGTCCCTTCATTGAAGTCCGGGCTTTCAACGATGGACACACTAAGCTTGAGAAAGCTGTCCAGAAGAAGTGGGGAAAGGGTCAACTGGTTGGCCTGGTTGTCAAATCCATGCGAGGCGCGCAAATCCTTCGGATAGGCTTGAACGTCCTTCAAGCCGGGTCTGGGCTTAAGGGACAGGCAGGACACATTGACACGATCCGGCATCCTGCCCGTTTTGTCCCGGAGGTAATTGCTCTCCCGTGTCATCAACTTCTCAGGCAAGACAAACACATCGCGGTTCAACAGAAAAAGGTCACGGATTGAATTATTGTACTGAAAACGATTCAAACGCCGAATTTGGAGCCGCTTGTACTTGTTGCCTGAAGTCGATTTCGCCAAATGAACCTTAAGTGCGGCAAGAAGCTTTTCGCGCTCCCCGGGGTCCAGTTGAGGTTCATCTTCAGGTGGCATGTCCCCTGCATCAATAACCTCGATTATTTCCTTGATCAGGGCGGGCTTGGCCAAAAAGTCCCTGGCCGACCCGATCTCCTTTAGGTTGACCTTGCCCTTGGTTTTCTCACCGCCGTGACACTTGATGCAGTTTTGCTCAAAAAGGGGCTTCAGGTAAATGCTGAATTCATCGGCATGCGCGCTGCTGAAACCCGAGCTCCAAAGCAAGGCATGGGCAAGAAGGGTTCCATTTCTCTTTAGATTGATTTTAAACATAACTATCCAGATTGGCGAATTGTGATCCGGTTTGATCAAGGTCAGGAGAACAATTCAGGGATCGTCCCGGTGCTGTTCGCGAAACGATCCATTTCAAGACCCAGTTGCTGGGCAATGGTCAACCAAGCATTACTGATCGGAGTGCCATTTCTGCATTGCAGGTGGCGTCCGTGCTTTGAATGCGCCTGGGCCTTGCCTGCAAGGATCAGCGGCAGATCAAAATATTGATGCGTTGCGCCATCCCCCAGGCCCACACCGCAAGCCACGATCGAATTATCGAGCAGGGAGCTTCCATCTGCCTCCTTCACATCCTTCATTCTCGACAGGACATAAGCATATTTTTCCATGTGAAAAAGATCGAGCTTTTGAAGCTTCGCATAGCCTTCCCCTTTTTGATTGTGCGACATGGAATGATGGACCACGGGCTTGTCAAAAACGCCTTCGTAGAGCATGGAGGCATTCCATCTTTCCGGCCCGATCATCATTGTGGTCACATTGGTGATTCCCATCTGCAGGGCGGCAATCATAAGGTCACATTGCAACTTGATGTACTCGCCCCGGGGAAGCACCTCATCTGTCGGTCGGGTGATCCCAGCCTGTGAAACCAACTCCCGAAGCCTGGAAATCCGAATTTCAATGTCCCGAATCATCGTCATGAATGCATCCAGGGTATCCCTGTCATTCCGTCCCAGTTTCAGGGAAAGGAACTTTGCATCAGCCAAGACAAGGCTGGTTACCTCATTTAGATGCTCGTTGTATCGAACATCATCCGACAGGAACAAGCGGTCGTAAAGCGCCTGAGGGTCTTTGACCGATGGCGCCAACTGATCGACACCGTACCAGGAAATATTATCGAATCTTATGGATTCCTTGGGCTTGGCGAAGCCGTTGCAACTGATCTCCAGCGTCTTCAACGGCATTCCGCGGCCAAGCTTTTCGCCAACCATGTGATCCAAGGTTCGTCCTTGAAGAAAGCGAAGCTTTTTCACTGAAGCTTCCTCGGGAGAAACACTGCTCAAATAACAGGAGGCACCTTGTGCATGGGCATCGCCACCCAGTTTATAGGGCCGATCAAGCCCTGTCAAAAGGGTGATGTTGCCGAGGTGACCCGACAAGGGCTTCATCGTCGGGGTCAATTGCAGCGGGTAAGAACCGGGAGGAATGGAATCATTATTGCCACGAAACTTCTCAGACCCCTTGACGGTCTTGAACCCGGGCGACTTATCATCTCCCTCCCCCGGAATGAAGCAACGCCGCACAAGGCCATTGGGCAGGTACATAAGGACGAACTTCCTTGCAGGCCCTGCAATTTTATTCGCTTTCGCAAGTGAAGACAAAAACGGCAGGGTTAAAAGAGCCCCGTTTCCAACGAGGAATTTCCTCCGGGATAAGTTCTTCATCAAAATGGACTAGGTCCACATATCCGAGATGACACCCGTGCTGTCTGCAAACGAATCAATCTCCAGTCCCATCAACTGAGCGATTGATAACCACATATTGGAGTTTAGAGTCCCACTTTTGCACTTGATAAAGCGACCCTGCTTGATTTGCCCCTGTCCCTTTCCGGCAACAATGAAAGGTAGATCAAAATATTGGTGGGTGGATCCATCCCCAAGGGCCGCGCCATAAGTGACAAGGGAATTATCCAACAGGGAACTGCCATCGGCCTCCTTGACCGCCTTCATCCGTGAAAGGATGTAGGCATACTGCTGCATGTGAAAAATATCAATTTTCTGGACCTTCTTGTAGCCGTCACCCTTCTGATTGTGGGTGAATGTATGATGATTCACCGGGTTGTCGAAGACCCCCTCGTATCGAAGGGAGGCTTCCCAGCGCTCAGGCCCGATCATAAAGGTACAAATATTCGTGATCCCCATCTGCAGGGCCAGGATCATCAGGTCGGCCTGCAGCTTGATGTACTCGCCACGAGGAAGAATCTCGTTGCTCGGTTCCTTGATATCGGCACCGGCAATCATCTTCTGCAACTTGTCAATCCGGACCTCGACATCACGAATCATTGTCATGAATTCGCCAAGCGTGTCCCGATCTTCACGGTCCAGTTTGCGTGAAAGGGCATTTGCATCCGCAAGCATCAGGTCTGTAACGTCCGTAAGGTGCGTTCTATAGCTGTCAGCCATGAACAACCGGTTATAGAGTTTCTTGGGATCTTTGATCGATGGCGCTATTTTATCGGGCCCGTACCATGAGATGTTGTTGAAATAAATGGATTCCTTGCCCTGCGTGAAGCCGTTGCAACTGATCTCCAGGGTCTTGAAAACCGTGGAAAGACCCACCTTGTCGCCGATCACCTGATCCAGGCTTCGGCCGTTCGGATATCGGATCTTTTGTTCCGTGGCCTGCTCAGGGGAAATGCTTGTCAGGTAGCATGACGCGCCCTGGGCATGCACATCCTGGCCGTTCTTGAAGGTGCGGTCCATGCCGGTGACGAGACTTATATCCTTGGTGTGGTCAACCAGGGGCTGCATGGTCGAAGTCAGATCAAGGGGGTAAATGCCCGGATCGTTCTGGACCCTTTTCTTGTCCTTGAACTTGTCCGCGTTGAAGCCACCCACGAAACCGGGCAACACACCTTCCTCCTCCCCCGGGAAAAAACAACGGCGCACAATCCCGTTGGGCACATACATAATCACCAGTTTCTTGTCAGGCTTCCTTCCCGTTGCCGGTGCGGCAATCGCTTTGGGTAATGAATGCAGAATCGGCAATGTAAGGACAGCCCCCTTGGTTTTCAGAAATTTTCTCCTGGATATGTTCATGGCACTTAATCGTTACTAGTTCTCGATGCCCCTTAAGCAAGGGTGCAACGCCTTGAATTTAATATAGGAGCAGACAACACTTGTAAGACAATTTTTGTCACGCTTCATCCTCAATGAAGATATTTTCAACTTTGTGCGGAAGGCAACCCCATTGAGGTGCGAGCCTCTTTTTACTTTAAGCGCGACTCCGATTTTCCGGCACGGGATAAGACTTCAGAGCATCTATTTTGGATTCACCCGGCCAAGGCCGAACTCGTTGCTGATCCTGGACACCTTTCCCTCGGCAAACTGCACCTCGATGAACTTGGAACTCGCGAATGCCTTGCCATTGGGGCCTGCCAATGAGGCAACCTTCTTCCTGGTGCGGGCGTCAAAGACGTCAGGGGTGTGACAATAGGCATAGACACCATCCAGGCTGAATGTAACCCAGCCATGGCCGCCCGTGCTGAGGTCGACGTGCCCCTTGGGCGCGGGTGGTGACTTGGTTATATCAAAAATAAAGAGCTTCCTGCCAGCCTGATCACTGATCCAGAGCTCAGTTTCATCAGGGGTCATGCCCGCCCCATGGGTGCGGTGCCTGATCTTCTTTCCCGTCTTGGGATCAGTTGCGAATACACGGTCGGTTACCATGCCGGTTTCCAAATTGACAATATCAAAGCCGGCATGTTTCCCAAGGCAGACATAGGCACGGGTGTTTGCACTGTTGACGGTGAAGGGGAAGACACCGGATTCACCGACTGGTGAAATGGTCTGGAGCACCTTGCCGTCGCTGGCACGGAACTGGGTCAGGGTGACCTCAGTCCCAAGGTAGACGTATTTCCCATCAAGGCTGGCGATACTGTTGTGGGCCCGCTTGTTGACGGCGATCTGGTCGACCTTTTTTCCGGTGGCAGCATCGACGACAATGAACCCGTCCTTCTCGGAACGCCACCACCAGCCGGTCGGAGCATAGATTCGCTTGCCATCGGGCGTGATGCAGGAGCGATCGCAACCCTGCTTAAATTTTGACTGCCACTTGATTGTCTCGGTAACAAGGTCATAGCAACCAAGGGTCCCTCCTGTAGTGGAATAATAAAGAGATTTTGTTGCAGTACATCCGGTAAAACCGCGAATGCCCTCACTGAAAACCGGGATATCAATCCGGCGCACAAATTTGTGACCATCGTTGATGTCGAAGATGAGGATGCCGGGGTCGGACGACCCCGCCCGCTGGGCCCCGTCCGGGGTGCTCATATATAGGAAACGCCCGTCAGGTTCGTCCTTGATCTTATCTGCCTGAAGCAATTGGCCCGCAAAAAATGCGAAAGCCAGGCAATAAAAATGTGGCCGTTTGTATCGTTTCATAATGGGAAAGCCTTTGGGTGTAGCAAGGTTTTGGTTTGCTCTCGTTTCTTATTGTTGATGCAGCAACCTGTGCACTGCAAAACAATCCTACTTGGCAAGTGCCTCCAATATCTTCCCAGCTACGGCCTGGCCGAGCTTCATCGAACCCCCGGTCTTGAAGTGCACGTTTCCGGGAGCCGTGAAGAGCTCGTGTGGAAAGGAATCGGTCAAGGCGTTCAAATCATTGATCGTAATACCGAGCTTCTTCATAACGCGGGCCGCGGCTTCGTTGTATTCGTCGTCGTCGCCCACCTTTCGCCCCGCCTCCCCCTCAGGCACCGTGGTGGTGTGAGCCCAAATCAGCCTGGCCTGGGTCTTCTTCAAACGGGTAGCCAACTGCTCCAAGTTCTTCTCGTACTGCTCAAGTGAGGTCGTGAGCGTTCCACGCTCCTTGTCACGGCGACCCTGCACCTTGGATTGAGGATGTCTGTAGCAGAGGTCCCATAGTCCCCAGTTAAAATGAATGACATCCCATTGCGTTTCCCCGATCCAACGGTCCAGCATCTTCAGTCCCGTCCCGGTGTGTTGTGCGTTGCCCTTATGGTGCTTTACATCAACCTTTCCCTTCAAGGCAGTCACGACATGCGGGGTGTAACCAATCGATATGGAATCACCAATGAGAAGCGCCTTGGGCAGCTCATTGGCCACCAGGGTCGTTGCAAGGGAAACAAGAAAAATGAATGAGAGAAATCGTATTATCATAATGTTGATGACATTGAATGATGATTGAATGCCATACAAAACAAATCCAGCATCCCCTTGGCAAAACGAAACTGTTGCCTTGAGAATTCAATGTGGATGCGAACAACAAGGGGTTCCATCGCTTCACCAAAGATGTCTTGCTTTCCAAGACAGAGATAGAGAAGGTCATCCAAGAGATTAAAAAAGTGTCACGAACCCCAGAATCAAAGGAGGCCAAACCAGCTAAAACTGACCTTTTTCTCAAAACTATTTAAACCAAAAAACATAAAAAAAGGAGACCCAATGACCAAAGAAATCCCGAACAACCAGACCACACGCCGCACAATTCTAAAGGGTGCATCCGCACTAGCTCTTCCCACCTTTATCCCCAGCAGCGTATTCGGTGCCAATGAAAAGAAAATCAACATTGCCTGGGTTGGTTTTGGAAACATGGGATGGGGCGACTTGAACGCCTGTGCAGGAGGCAACAACGTTGTTGCACTATGTGACTGCAACCCAGGCACCTGGGGGCGTGCAAAGAAGAAGTTTCCGGGAGCAAAGTTCTACAAGGATTTCCGCAAGATGCTCGAGGAAATGGGCGACCAGATCGATGTCGTCGGTGTCGGCACGCCTGACCACTGCCACTTCTCCATTGCCTATACGGCCATGAGCATGGGCAAGCACGTATTCGTCGAGAAACCACTAGTCCATTCACTCTGGGAGGCTCGTACATTACAGGCCCTTGCCAAGGAAAAGGGTGTTGTGACACAAATGGGCAACCAGGGCCATGCTTTCGAGGGTGCTTACTTAGTCAAGGAATGGTACGAGGCTGGCCTTATTGGGGAGGTTAAGGAAGTGCTGACATGGACAGACAGACCAGCACGCGGATGGGGTTTTAACGGCAGGGTGCAGACAAGTTACCCTGCCGCTGAAAAACTCCCTGAAGGCATGGACTGGGACATGTGGCTCGGTCCCTGTCAGGAAGATGTCCCCTTCAGTAAAGCACTTCACCCGACAACGTGGCGCCCTTGGTGGAGCTTTGGTTGCGGCGGACTTGGTGATATTGGATGCCACACCATAGACACCGCCTATTGGGCACTTGGGCTTGGTGCTCCTGACCGCGTTGAAGCAGATATGGCTGAAGCAGCCAACCCAATCCATACACCAAACGGATCGATCGTTACCTACAAGTTCCCCGCCCGAGGCAAAAAACCTGCGGTTGACGTAAAATGGTTCGAAGGCCCGAGAATGCCCAAGGCTCCAGATGGTTATGACTACGACATTAAAGGCCATGGCGGATTTATCATGGTTGGAGAAAAGGGTGGCATCTGCCATGATGGTATGCGCCCAAACAGTCCCCGCCTCTATCCACAGGCCAAATGGGAGGAGTACCGCAAGGACCCAGCTAAGCGGGTTCCCAAGACACTCAAGCGCGTAGGTGGTATCCATCGGGACTTCATCAATTGCATCCGAAACAGCGAAAAGACCTGTTCTGACTTCAGCTACAGCGGCCCCCTCACCGAGGCAATCCTCCTTGGTACTTTGGCTATCCGTACCGGCAAGGCCATCGACTGGGATGCCAAGAATCTAAAGATCAATGGCAACAAGGAAGCCGCGGCCCTGATCGAGATTGAAGCCCGTAAAGGATGGCGGACTTCGGATCTTGTATAGATCGAAGTTCCTTCAATGGTTTACCGTACAGTTTCCTTACCTAGATTGAGCAAGTGGGTCGATAAGATAAACTGATGGCATTAACGATGTAATACCAATTATGAATTAACGCACCATAAAGTGGGCAATGGATTGTGGCTTTTCCATATAAAAACCAAGATTGCAAAATTCCAGGAAGCAGTTCAGTTCAGTTCAAGCTTAATTCTTGAACCAAGGCTTACGGGCATTTTCTGTAATCTCGGCGTCAAGCGCCTTCATGCGGGCCTGCAGTTCCTTGACTACTGCGGGATTGGACTCTGCAAGGTTATTCTTTTCGCCCATGTCCTTGGCCAAGTCGAAGAGGTGGAGTTGCGCCTTGCCCGCGTTGTTGCGTCGAGGCTTTTTGACGAGCAACTTCCAGCTCCCGCTGCGGATGCCCTCAATGTCACCACGTGAAGTGTAATGCAGGAATTCCTTGCGAGGGGATTTCTTCACGGTTCCCTTCCAGAGCCCGG
>JABJCN010000012.1 GCA_018668635.1 Opitutia bacterium | reverse complement strand
CGCTCTACCTCCCTCAGAAGCTTTAGATGTGAAATCTCTAAGTGACGATCTTAAGGACCTTCTCGATCACCTTGAGCCTCGTGAAGCTGAAATCATCCGTCTCCGTTTCGGATTACGGGGTGAGCTCCCAAAAACCCTAGAGGAGGTTGGGGAGGTATTTAATATTACTCGAGAACGTGTGAGGCAACTACAGAACACAGCACTCGTTAAAATTCGTGAAGGCCTTCGGAAAAAGGAAAAAGTACTCACTCGAGAAGAAGTCTTTGAGGAGAAACTTCGAGCAGAGCGCACTCAGATTCTCCGTGAATTTATCCATGATGTGAACTGATATTTCTCCAAGTCTAAATCCCTCTCTTAATTACACAAAAAAGCCCACTCCATTTATGGAGCGGGCTTTTTGAAATCGCCTCAAAAAAAGCGTATCTTTTACTCGTCACGAGTTGCCTCGTCGAGGATATCCCCGAGGCTGGTCAGATTGTCAGTTGTCTGGGATTCGTAGGCTGCAGCTTCAGCTGCAAGTTGATCTGCATCATAGTTAGCTGCCTTGATGCTCAAACCTACTCTTCGCTCAGATTTGTCGATTTTGATGACGCGTGCCTTGACGGAGTCACCGGAGTTGATCACATCCCCAATCTTCTCTACACGCTCCTCGCTGACCTGACTTATGTGGACAAGGCCATCAATGTCATTGGGTAATTCAACAAATGCACCATAGGAGGCCACCTTGGCCACCTTTCCTTCGACAATATCACCGATTTTAAAGTGATGCTCAATTTCTGCCCATGGGTCATCGCTGAGCTGCTTTAGCCCGAGGGAGATGCGCTGTTGACTGGTGTCCACTTCAAGGACGATGGCATCTACGAGATCTCCCTTATTTATAACTTCACCAGGGTGGTTGATCTTTCGTGTCCAACTCATGTCAGTGACATGTACCATACCGTCAATACCTTCTTGTAGCTCCACAAATGCACCGTAGGAAGTAAGGTTGCGAACCTTGCCTTGGACGCGAGAACCAGGTCGGTAGTTAATCGCGGCTTCTTCCCAAGGATTTGACTCAAGTTGCTTCATGCCTAGGGAGATTTTCTTTTCTTCCTTCTGGATGCCGAGTATAACAGCATCGATCTCTTGGCCGACTCTCAGAATTTCCTGAGGTTTATTTATGCGCTTGGTCCAAGACATTTCCGTGACATGGATGAGACCTTCGACACCTTCCTCCAGTTCAACGAAGGCACCATATGGAACAAGGTTGACAACTTTTCCAGAGATTTTTTCGCCCACTGGAAACTTTTTCTCGATTCCGTCCCATGGGTTCATAACCAACTGTTTAAGACCCAGGGATACGCGCTCGCGCTCCTTGTCCATTTCAATTATCATAACTTCGATCTCCTCCCCTTGCTTCAGCATTTCACTTGGGTGAGAGATGCGACCCCAACTCATATCAGTTATGTGCAGTAGGCCGTCGAGTCCATCCAGATCAATAAAGGCGCCGTAGTCAGTGATATTCTTGACTACACCTTGTCGGGTATCTCCTGGTTGTATACTATCCAGGAGTTCACGCCGTTTCTGATGGCGTTGTTCTTCTATAAGTTCCCGTCTAGAGATCACGATGTTGCGGCGTTCCGCATTGATTTTCACGACCTTAAAATCGTAGGTCTGGCCGAGATATTGATCCAGATTTTTGGGTGGCTGGATATCGATCTGCGAGGCTGGGAGGAAGGAGTCCACTCCGATGGAGACAATCAATCCCCCTTTAACCTTGGCTTTGACGCGACCAGCCAGGATTGAACCTTCTTCGCATTTGGAGAGGATGTTTTCCCAGTTCTTTTTCTGTTCCGCCTTATCAAATGATAGGATTGGGCTTCCTTCGGGACCCTCCATTCTTTCAAGGAGGACTTCAATTTCAGAGCCAATTTCAAGTTCCCCTACGTCTATGAATTCAACGTTAGGGATGGCGCCTTCTGATTTTCCACCGACATCAACGACTACTTCATTTTGTCGGATTTCTGTAACGAGGCCTGCTACAATCGCACCTTCTTTGAGGCGCTCCAGATCGGTGCCGGCGAGGAGTTCTTCCATTACGGAGCTCATATTATCTGTTTCTTGCTGACCTAAGTCAGCGTGGGTTGAGGGTTATTGTTTATGTGTTGATTTTTCTGAATGAAAAGCCGGGAGGGTTTTTGCCCAGAAAATTTAGAGAAAGTCGAGGAAGATGCGGTTTCCAGCAGTCGTAGCAAGTATTTTTTCAACACATTTGTTATTGGGAAAGCAGCGTGCAGTTGCTAAAAAAAGTTACATGTTGAATCACTTGCGATGTATTCTTCCCTGAAAGAGCAATCAGTGGACAACCTTGTTCAGTGGATATTCGATTATGCCTTCAGCGCCGTTGGCTCGTAGGATCGGGATGATCTCGCGAACCACTTTGTCTTCAACAATGGTTTCTACAGCAGCCCAGTCTTCTTCACTCAATGGAGAAATGGTTGGTTTACGTAACGCAGGGAGTGCATCAAGGATGGAGCCTAGGTTTACCTTCTTGGTATTTAGTTTTAGACCGACCCATTTGCTAGCTTCAAGTGCGGCTTGGAGTAGTAAGGCAATCCTCTTGATCTTCTCCCGTTTCGCCTCGATTTCCCGGCTTTCTTTGTTTGCAATGAGGCGCGTGGAGGTGGAAAGAATTGTGTCAATGATGCGAAGGTTATTGGCACGCAGTGAACTTCCAGTCTCGGTTAGGTCCACAATGGCATCGACCATTTCCGGTACCTTGACTTCAGTAGCTCCCCAGGAGAATTCGACTTCGGCAGTTACGCCGTGTTCGTGAAGAAAGCCTCGCGTCAACTTTACTACCTCGGTAGCAATTCGTTTATCCTGTAAGTCCGTGATTTCACGAATTTCAGAATCTTCAGGGACTGCAAGAACCCACTTGGAGGTAACATTTGAGGCCCTACTATAAATAAGTTCACAGACCTCAACCACATCTGAGCCGTTTTCCACAACCCAGTCATGTCCTGTGAGTCCGCAGTCAAAAAATCCATATTCCACAAAACGGCTAATTTCTTGGGCGCGCACAAAGCGACCTTCAAGTTCAGGATCATCGAAGCTTGGGCGATAGGAGCGAGAACTAACACTGATATTATATCCTGCCTTGTCAAAAAGCTTGAGTGTGGGTTTTTCAAGACTGCCTTTAGGCAGGCCAAAATTGAGAAGTTTACCTGTTTTATCGCTCATGGTTTTCGAGAAATGGGGGAAAACATGAAGAGGAATTATTCAATAAATGCAAGTGCTTGGTGCCAAGAAGGCAGAAACTAGAAAAATCTGGCCTGTGCCCTGTATTTCTTGCTACTAGACTTTATTCTTTGAATAAATTAACCTATACCGATTGAATATGGATGGAACGTTCTTCTTATGCGTATCGTTTCCTTGCCGCTTTAATGGCGTTGGGCATCTCCATTTTTGCTAGAAGTTGACAAAGTTCTTCAATTTGTATGCTTGCACCCCCGGGATTTTCGATCGGGTGGTCTTTTTCAAGTAAGGTAAGCTCGAGGTTTTTACGAAGGAATTCAATGGACTCATAGACTATTCCTTGAAAGCGTTTGGGGTTAAGCCGACCGCTATTGTCGAAGATGCCTTGTAGGTCCTTATATTTTTTAAGCCATGTGGCGGCTGTTTTTGGCCCCACACCTTTCAATCCGAGAATATTGTCTGAAGTGTCACCAACCAATGCGAGATACTCCGCAATTTGTGTAGGTCGAACACCAAATTTTTTTTCCACCCCATCGGCGTCAAGCTTGCGCCAACCAAGGGAGGGTCGGGCTGTAGGTGGGGGGAGAAGTTGCCCAACCCCAGGTCCAACAAGTTGGGTTAAATCCTTGTCAGCACTAATAATGAGAATTTCTTCGGTTTTTTCACGTAAATTTTCCACTGCCGATGCAATTAAATCATCAGCCTCAACTCCATGAGACTCATGTGTTGAGATACCCATAAGTGCGGTCATCTGTTTTATGACGGGAATTTGTGGCTTAAGCTCTACGGGAGTTTCACTACGATTTTCTTTGTAGCTTTGTTGGAGTTTTTCTCGCTTTCGTGAGCCACCGGTGTCAAAAAATGCTGCGCTGGCACATGGTTTCTCGGCGTCTTCAATTTTCCAGATGGTTCGTAGCCAGCCGTGAATGGCATTTGTATGGAATCCGTCCTGCCTCGTCAATTCCGGCATTCCAAAAAAGGCACGGAATGTTAGATTAAACCCATCAATCAGAAGAATCTTTTTCACCTTTATGGTAATTTTTAGTCCCGTGTGTGGTTAAGAAAAAAAGGCGCGCAGCCGTAGAGCTGCGCGCCGCCTTGTTCTATTCCTATACTTTGGTCTACCCCTAAACCAATTTAAGATTAAGGAGAGTTTTTTCCTGTCTGTCACCTTAAAAATTAATTTTTTTTCTCAGGGAATAAATTAATTCTTATCTCATATCTTATTTTTAAAAATCGAAATTATATTTTCCAAGTCGTCTTCGAATTTCATCAACAATTTGGCGTTCATTTTCTTCCCCATCTGCTTCAAACGTTACCGAAAAGCGAACAAAGGAACCAGCATCATCCCAAGGCACGGTGCTAATCAACTCGTTGCGTATTAACCATTGACTGAAGTCTTCACCGGTTTCGAACTCGGTTCGATTGTCGTTTACAGTCGCAGCCTTGGGGGCTCGCGTATATAAGAAAAAGCTCCCCTTGGGTTTACTGGCGAGGAACCCAAGTTCGTTGAGTGCCTTCACTAGAAAGTCCATTCGTCGAGAGTACTTTGTTGCGATTTTTTCTGTGATCCAGGGGTTTTCAAGGGCGGTCGCGCCTGCTTCTTGTATAGCTAGAAACTGACCCGAGTCAGAGTTATCCTTTACTGTCGCATAAGCTTTGACGATGAGGGGGTTGCCTACCACAAAGCCGATACGCCATCCAGTCATATTGAAGCCTTTAGAGTGTGAGTGTAACTCTACGCCTACATCTTTTGCTCCTGGAATCTGGAGAAAGGAGAGGGGCTCCCCTTCAAAAATAAGTGCGCTATAAGCAGCATCCTGTACTACAATGAGTTCGTTCGTTTTTGCAAAGGCAACTAGCTTTTCAAAAAATATGCGTGTAGCGCTGGCTCCAGTGGGATTATTGGGGTAGTTGACCACTATGGCCTTGGCTCTTGCAAGGATGTTTTCGGGGATCGTTTCGAGTTGGGGCAGGAATTGGTTTTCTTCTGTGATAGGCAGATTATAAACCTCGCCTCCTAAATATTTTGCGTGAGTGCCAAATACAGGGTAACCCGGTGAGGTCATAATTACAACGTCTCCGGAGTTTATAAAGCATTTAGGAAGGATGGACAAGGCGGCCTTGGATCCAATGGAGTGGACGATCTCGGATTCAGGGTCGAGTCCTTCAACGCCAAAGACATCTTTCATCCATTTGGCCGCCGAAATCTTGAAGCGATTCCCTCCATTATCAGCATAGCCTCGATTTTCTGGCTTTATGACTGCAGATTGCAAAGCCTTAACGATTTCAGGGAATGCCATTTCATCTGGCTCCCCGACACCCATATCTATGATTGGCGTTTCGGGTCTTTCTGCCTTGGCGGCCTGTTTGGCTCGCTTTATTTTTTCGAATTTATAAATAGAGGTATCTTTACCAAAGCGACTACCGCCGATGCGCTTGGCAAATAACTGTTGGATATAAGGGTCTTCGCTCATGATATTAGTTGAATATTTTTTCTTGATATTCGGAAATGAAGAATGGTTGTTGCCATCATGATTTAACTATTAAGGATTAGATGCTATTGTAATTATTGAATTATGCGATTGATCAAATCAGTTGAGGAAATGCAACAGGCCTCTTTGGAGTGCCGTATGATGGGTAGAAAGATTGCTTGCGTGCCCACCATGGGGGCGCTTCACGAGGGTCACTTAAGCCTGTTTGAGCAGGCAAAAGAGAGCGCGGATGTTGTTGTCGTGTCGATCTTTGTCAATCCAACTCAGTTTGCTCCGAATGAGGATTTTCATTCATATCCCAGGGATCTTGATAGAGACCTTGGTATTTGTCAGGAAAAAGCTGTAGATTTCGTTTTTTTACCCGAGGCGGACGATATGTATCCACCAGACCATTCTTTTTTTGTCGGAGAGGAAGAAATCAGCAAGATTCTTTGTGGTGTATCACGACCGAATCATTTTCGGGGTGTATCCACAATCTGCACGAAATTATTTAATATTATTTTGCCTGACTTTGTGGTTGTTGGGATGAAGGATGCACAGCAAGCCGTTTTATTGAATCGGCTCATTCGAAATCTCCATTTCCCAATCGAGCTTATTGTTGGCCCGACGGTCCGGGATGATGACGGCCTTGCTCTTAGCTCCCGGAACATGGGCCTCTCTGAATCGCAACGCAAAGAAGCTCTCAAGATTTATCAGGCTCTTTGCTCTGCCCAGCAGTTGACCGAAAAAGGTATTATAAATTCGGATCGTTTAATTGCTGAAGTCACCAATCATTTGGGCCAAAGCCTTCGCTTGCGCGTTATCTATGTTAAAGCTGTCAACCTTGATGATATGAAGGATGTTCGTGAGGTAACTTCGGGACAAACGCTTTTAGCTGTCGCTGTTTGGATGGACCAATTACGCCTTATCGATAATATTGTCCTGTAAAAAACCATCCATTTTCATAAATTATTTCCCGTGAGCCAGGAATTCGATATCCTTGTTGTTGGCAGTGGTATTGCTGGGCTAAGTTTCGCTCTTAAAGTAGCGCTGGGAGGAGCAAATGTAGCTATTTTAACGAAGAAGAACCAAGCGGAATCCAACACCAACTATGCACAAGGAGGAATTGCTGCGGTCACTTCGGCATCTGATGATTTGGAGATGCATGTTTCAGATACTCTACAAGCAGGTGATGGTCTATGTGATGAGAATGTGGTGAGGGAGATTATTCATGACGGCCCTGCCTGTATTCAGGAGTTGATTGACCTTGGAGTAGATTTTACTCGATTGGGAGACGGGCGTCAATCTCTAGGCAGGGAAGGGGGGCACTCCAAGCGACGAATTCTGCATGTAAAAGATATGACAGGTAAGGCCATCGAGGAAGCACTGCTTGCTGCGATTGCGGACCATCCAAGAATCACCGTCTACGAACATTTTTTTGCGATCGATTTTCTCACTGTAAAAAAACTATGGAAACGAGGGCTTCTTCCCGGAGAGGAAGCAGATCGAATAATAGGCCTTTATGCACTCAATGTACATACGGATGAGGTGGAAACTTTTAGTGCCCATGCGGTCATGCTGGCAAGTGGTGGAGTCGGGCAAGTTTATCAATACACCACCAATCCGTCAATTGCAACTGGTGACGGTATTGCCATGGCTTATCGCTGCGGTCTTGAAATACACAACCTTGAGTTTGTACAGTTTCATCCCACAGCCTTGTATTCCCAGACTGGGGAAAGATTTCTGATCACCGAAGCACTGCGTGGCGAAGGTGCGATACTTCGTAATCTTTCCGGTGAGGCCTTCATGGAAAAATATGATGATCGTAACGATCTTGCCCCGAGAGACATCGTTGCTCGTGCAATCGATCAGGAAATGAAAAAATCAGGTGCTCGTCATGTTTGGTTGGATGCTACAGACATTGCAGCCAGCGAACTTCGAGACCGTTTTCCCAATATCTACAGTGTTTGTCTTCGCAATGGTATTGATATTACCAAGGACCCAATTCCTGTTGTGCCTGCCGCTCACTACCTTTGTGGTGGCGTAGCGTCAGATATTTCTGCCCGAACTGCCCTGCCTGGGTTTTATGTTTGTGGCGAAGTCGCCTGTACAGGTCTTCACGGAGCCAATCGGCTGGCTAGTAATTCTCTTCTGGAAGCAGTTGTGATGGCTCACCGGGGTGCACTTTCAGTTCTTGAATATCTTAGGAAGCGATGCCCAAGCCATATTTCTCTTCCATTATGGGTTGAGAATGATCTTCAAGACTCTGATGAGCGAGTAATTCTTCTACATAACCAAGACGAATTGAAGCGCACCCTTTGGGACTACGTTGGCATCGTTCGTAGTACAAACCGTCTTAAGCGCGCGCGAACGCGTATCAGAAATCTTCAATCTGAAATTCAGGAATATTACTGGAATTTCAAGGTTGATGCCACTCTTCTTGAACTTCGTAATATGATCCTCGTTGCCAGCCTTATTGTGGAATGCGCACTCCAGCGTAAGGAAAGCCGGGGTTTGCACTATACGCTCGACTATTCCAAACAGTTATCGGCAGCAACCGATTCCTGTGTGCGAAAGTGAAGTATTTAAGAAGTCAGTATTTCGCTTGGTAGAAAAAATTGCCTAATTAATTGTTGGTATTGCACCATTTGGCTACACAACAAAATCTGGTTCATCTGTTTATATGCCCCAATGAAAAAAATTGCCATTGTGGGAACAGGAGCCGTTGGAGGATACTATGGTGGCCTTCTTGCCCGCTACGGCCTTGATATCCACTTTCTTTTACGGAGTGACTATGAAGTTGCCAGAGATAAAGGTTTAACGATTCGCACAGCAAGAGAGGAGTTTGTCTTGCCGGTTCAGGCTTATATATCTCCGGAAAAGATTGGACCCTGCGACCTTGTCATTATCACACTTAAAAGCACTGCCAATGATGTTCTTCCGAAACTACTCAATCCACTTGTACAGCGCCATACTCACCTTCTTACACTTCAAAACGGACTTGGAAATATAGAGCTCCTACAGAATCTGTATCCCCAAAATCATATCACTGGCGGACTATGTTTCGTATGTATCAACCGTGTTGCTCCAGCTGTTTTTGAGAATTACTTTTCCGGATACATTGAGATGGGAGAGGCTCGTGGATCACCAACCACGGAGCTTCAGCAAATTGTCACTTGGATTAAGGACGCTGTTTCTGATTGCCGTCTTGTCGACCCACTTCAAGAGGCTCTCTGGCGAAAACTATGCTGGAATATTCCTTTTAACGGTCTTTCCATTGCAGGTGGTGGAATAACCACAGATAAGATTCTTGCCAATCCAATCCTTGTTAACCGCGCATGGAGTCTAATGAGGGAAATACAAGCCGCTACAATACACCCCATTCCAGACGCTTTTCTTCAACTTCAGTTTGATAATACCCGCCCCATGGGAGCCTACCGTCCTTCAAGTCTCATTGATTTCGAGAAAGGCAAGCCTATTGAAATTGAAGCAATTTGGGGGAATCCACTACGTGAAGGTTTGTCGCGACAGATACCGATGCCAGAACTGGAAAAACTTTACAGAGAATTAACGGCCATTTGTTCCTGAAAAATATCCTACGAGGTTGCGACCAACTGCTTTTGAATTTCCTCGATTGACATTGCTTGAAGCACTTCTGGGTCGAGTCGGTTGGGGTTAATTTTAGGTAACTGGACGAGAGGTTCACTGACAACAGGATTACGATTGGCCGTTACTTCGTCTACCCTACCGATTGGAGTAAAGTGTGGAGCCTTTTGCAGGACATGTGGGTATTCACGTGCAATTGTGCCAATGGCTTTTACTGCTTCAGCAAAACGGTCCAATTCTTCACGTGTGTAGCTTTCTGTCGGCTCAATCATAAGGCCGAAAGCTTCAGGAAAGGCAACTGTTGGCGAATGAAACCCAAAGTCCAGAAATAGCTTACCTATTTGGGCAATGATTTGAGAGCGAGGGATTCCAGCAGCCTCGATTCGATCAAAGTCTTCCTCATGGAGAGTAAGGATAAATTCGTGCATCCTTGGCTCCTCCTTTGCCCCGGAAGGTAGCATAGGAAAGTTTGTTTTGAGTTGTTCATATAGGTAGCGTGATGCTAGCACAGCCATTGCAGACATTCGGGGAACGCCTTCTTTGCCGAGACGGAGGAGATAGGTGAAGCAACGGACCTTATGGGCAAAATTACCCCAGTGTCGGTGAAAGGAACCGATGCTTTTCGCTGGCCGTACCGATTTAAAGACACCATCTTCCTCCTTGATCTGTAGCCCCGGCAGAAAATCCACAAGTTTTTCACTTACGGCGACAATGGCATCTCCTGGGCCTCCGCCACCATGGGGAATCGTCCAGGTTTTGTGGAGGTTGTTATGTACGGCATCAACCCCCATGGCATCGAGGTTTACCCAACCTGCTATTGCATTCATGTTTGCACCATCCATGTAGACCAGTCCACCAACGGCATGGATTTTATCTGCTATTTCCTTAAATTTCGTCTCGAATACTCCACCAGTATTTGGATTTGTAATAAGGACACCACAAATATGTTTTCCGTGGAGTTTGATTTTCGCCTCAAGGTCATCCATGTCAATCTGGCCTGTCGGGTCTGCCTCAAGTAGAATAATGCCTGTTGGCCGATTGTCTTCCTTGCCAGCACGAAATCCAGCGGTTACTGCTGTTGCAAAGTTTGTGCCGTGAGCCGACTTGGGGATCAAAACTGCATCGCGAGCGTTATCGCCCCTTGCCTCATGGTAGGCCTGGAACATCTTCAACCCGACAAGCTCTCCCTGTGCTCCAGCAACTGGCTGTGTAGTTACTGCAGCCAAGCCTGTGATAGCTTTGAACCATTCCTGTGTTTGATAGAGTATTTCCAGAGCGCCTTGTACATCTTTAGTTGGCGCCTGAGGATGTATGTCTGTGAACCCCTTGAGGTTGGCCGCCCAATCGTTAATGTAGGGATTGTACTTCATCGTACAGGAACCTAGTGGGTAGCAGGTTTTTTCAGGGCTAACGTTAAGATTCGCAAGGCTCTGGTAGTAATCACGAATTTCATTTTCTGGGAGATCGGGGAGTCCCGCAGATCCTTGCCTCATAAGGTGTTCTGGAATTCGTGGAAGATTACCCAACCTCTTAGTCGACCCAAATCTAGATTCAAAGAAGGCAACAAGACGATTACAGGCCTCAGAGTCAGTTTTATCAGAGAAACTGAGTTTAAGAAGGTTATCTTCGCTTCCAGGAATACGGTTGCTTACAGGAATGCCGATATGCAGACCTTCCGAACAGGCCTCTTGGATAAGCTCTTCGGCAGAACAGGGCAGACGGAGTGTAGTTTCATTGAAGAAGGCTTTTTCTGCAAAAGCAAGTTCCACACCAGGGACAGCGATCAATTGGGCAATGGTTTTATGGGCAAAATTCATTGCTGCTTCACAGGAACTACGCATACCAGTTTCACCTCTGGAAAGGACTGCTGCCCCAGCGATAGTTGCGAGAAAAGCTTGGTTGGAACATATATTGGACGTGGCCTTATCTTTGCGTATATGTTGCTCACGAGTAGAAAGGACCATGACGCGACAATCACGCTCTTCTGCATCAATTGATTTTCCAACATATCGCCCAGGTGTCTGGCGGATACCATTACGGTTTTGCTCATTATAACGGATACCAAAAAGGCCAAGACCAGGGCCTCCAAAATTTGGGCCAATAGCTAGGTGCTGGGCTTCTCCGACTATGATGTCTGCTCCTTTTTGGCCAAATACTGATGGAGGCTTAAGACCTCCTCCTGAAATAAGCATTGGATCTATTATTGCGATGCTTTTCACGCCAAGTTCAAAGGCGAGGTCAGCCAATCCATCCACATCTTCGAGGAGACCGAGATTATTGACTTGGGGAAAGGCGATCGCGGCGAGGTTTCCCCCCAAATGTTTCGCCTCTTGTCGAATGGCATCGGTGCATGTAGAGCCGGTTTGCAAGTCAATTGGTGTGATAATTATTTTTGTACCTGTATGGCGAAACAAGGTTTTTACAACTTCAAGGTCGGCGGGGTGAAGACTAGCGGGAAGGATGACCGTGTTGGATTTTCGTTTTAGGCGAATGGCACAACAAATGGCTTCATGTAAAGCGGTTGAGCGGTCATAAAGAGAGGAGTTGATCGCTTCAAATCCCGTGAGGGTAGCCAACAGACATTGGTAAATCCACTGGGTGAGCAAGGTGCCTTGACTTCGTTCGGGTTGGTAGGGTGTGTACGACGTACTCAGATTACGAAGGCCACATACAAAGGAGACGATTTCACGAACCTTGAAGTCTGGAAGTCCGTCTCCAATGAATGAAATAGCAGGATTATTATTTTTCGAAAATTCGAAGATAGCAGATTGGACTTCAGAATAGGAAAGTTCATCAGGGATCTCCGGAGCCTTTTCAAAGCGAACATTTGAAGGGAGATGCTGGTAAAGCTCAGAAAAATTATTAACCCCAGCTTTTTGTAACATGACTCTTACATCATCGTCTTTGACTGGGATGTAGTGTCTGGTTTTTTCTTTTGGCAAATTATCTGGGTCGAATCCAAGTGGAGGAAGGTCTGTCTGGGCCATGATGATTTATCTTCTTTTTTATTGTTACCAACATAATCAATTTCTTGTCGGACTCTCCTGCTGTCTACCATTTAAATTATTCTATGAATACCATTGCCTTTTTATTTGATGTGCTAATCTCAACTTTTTCATATGCTAAAGAAACAGCGTGCAAAATTTATCCAAGAAAGGCTTGAAGAGCTTTATCCCAATCCTGCAATACCATTATTGCATAAGGATTCTTACACCCTGCTTGTGGCAGTCTTACTATCTGCACAGTGTACTGATGAACGCGTTAATAAAGTGACGCCTGCCCTTTTTGACTTGGCAGATGACCCTGCCAGCATGGCTAGGTTATCTATTGAGGCAATCGACAATGCAGTTCGTTCGTGTGGCTTATCGCCTCGTAAAGCGAAGGCGATATCCGAGATGTCGCAAATTCTGGAGTTAGAACATGGCGGTCAAGTTCCGGCAGACATGGAAACTCTTGAGACTTTTCCCGGGGTGGGGCACAAAACTGCTTCTGTTGTAATGTCACAAGCATTTGGAGTACCATCATTTCCTGTGGATACACACATCCATCGACTGGCTCAGCGCTGGGGCCTGACCTCTGGAAAGAATGTTCGGCAGACCGAGGAGGATCTTAAGAGTCTGTTCCCAGAAGATTCCTGGAACAAGTTGCATCTCCAGATTATCTATTACGGCCGAGAGTATTGTAGCTCTCGTGGATGCAATGGGACTATATGTGAGATTTGCAAAATCTGTTTTCCTGATCGAAGAAAACCTTTTCTTCATAAAAAGTCGTAGGTAATAATGGAAACCAACCGCTGATTTTAATAATACTTTGGCGTTAAACAGCTTATCCTCACTTTTTATGGCGAAAAATTACCGTTGTTATGTAGATAGGCTTGACCGTTGGGTAACCTCGGTAACAGGATTGTATATAAATCAGGCTAAGCCTGTTAAGTCCCATCCACACGAGGAGTACAAGGTTTGAAATCAAGAAGACGGGTTGACCCCGCATTTCTCTTCCTTCTGGCAGTCTGCCTGATACTTAACGTGTACGCGTTTTTCTTCTTTGTTCAAATGCCAGTTGATGAAGATAAACAATTGCGGGAAAAAAAAGAAAGCATATTGCCTAAACCAACAGAAAGAGGTTCTCCGGATCCTCACTTGGTTTCTGATCCTGAGGAAGAAACTGAAGCCACTGTGACAGGAAATGTACGTAGGTTCCCATCCTTGTTACCTCAACCTCCGTCATTCGAAACCCCGGAACTTAAAACTGAGTCTCAAAATCCGGAACCTGATGAGGCTGTGTTCACAGGAGTGCAAAACACTGTCCCTACCATTAAAGAATCAACCATACCCACTCCTAAAACGAGTGATTCAAACCAGTTAACATTTTGGGGTTTTGATGAAGAAGAGTTGAATACGCCGGCGGTCGAAGTGTCACAAATAGTTTCTGATGTTGATTCACTAAACATGGAATTATTGCAACCGAAGGAAAAATCGATTCAAGGCCCCGAATCAGAAATAACAAACGTTCCCCGAATAAAGGATTTCCCTGTCGAAGAATCACCCAAGCTTATTGAGGTGCGTGAGGGAGGGAGCGGAACAACATATTTCTATAATATTCCTATTCGCGGGGATAAGATTTTGTTTCTACTCGAGGCATCCTCTGAGATGGCATCCAGCGAACCTGGTGGCGTCCTTAGCTTGGAAAATGAATTAAAAAGGGTGGTGAACTCCCTAACAGCAAAGCAGAAATTTAACATCTGGGTTTTTAGTGGCGATAAAATTGCTCGTTGTGAACCAGATTATATGTATGCCGACACCGCAAATAAAGTTTATTCACTATTGTGGCTTCGCGGACATTACCAGCACCTAGGCCAGAAAGATATTGCCAATGAAGATAATAAGCCTGCCGGATACCCACATTCATTTTCATCAGAGAGTAGTTTAGATTGGGCAAGCCCACTATTTTTAGGCTTACATTCATATCCAGATGAAATATTTCTTGTAGGATCAAGTTGGCAAAAAAACCAATCCCGACCCAGTTCGCTGGATGCCCTACGCTTCTGGACTCGAGATAAACAGATAAAGTGGAAAGATGCTTACGATGAAACTTTTAAATGGCTAGAGGATGAAACCCGTTCTCGCAAAATAAATGGATTACCTCCTCGAGCGATTATTAGTCTTAATCCTTTAATCACTAAAAGGCACCCTAATGTTGAGCACCCACCAGAAATTATTCAGAACTCTGATAGAACTATTTTTAATGAACTAGATGGACTTGTACACGCGAGGGGGTTAGATGGTCGAGTTTCTTTAAACACAATTTTATACTCCACTCAGAAAGATGGAGAAATCGGCGATATCCATAAGTTTTCAACTTTGGCCAGAAACTATTTGGGCAGGTTTGTTCTTGTGGAAAAAGATGGAGATATTAGAGAGTTTTAATATACACCTAAATAGATGTTGACATTCTCTATATTCGATACGGAATTATTTTTATAACCTTCATAACGAAGTTGTAGCGACCATATCAATATATAAAGGAATAATACCAATGAGCGTTCATTCACAACTCAGAGATCTAGATAAAGAAGAAAAAAAAATTGCGCTTAAAAGAAAGCGACTGCAGGCAAAAGCATCTAAAGATGAAGGTCTGAAAACTAGGGTAGAACAATTTGCCACCGAGGCAGGTTACAGAAATGGAAAAGCATTAGTTAAGTCATTGGTTGATATTTACGGCATAGGCGATAGTGGGTCTTCCGGTACTCGCCGAACACGTACCAAGGTGACTGCGGAATTGCGTGATGCCATCAAGAGCGAGGCCGCTGGAGGTAAGGCCAAAAATCGTATTTCCAAGGAACGCAGTATCAGTTACATTGTAGTCGATAAAATTGTTAAAGGTGGATACGATCAGCTGTAATTGATATTCCTCTTTAGATACTTCAGCCCCAAGGGGAACACCCCTACATATTCAGGCTCCCTCATTTTTAATGAAAGACCAAAGCCTGAGGCAGGATTTTGCAAAATTAGAAAAATCTTGAAGAGGCAATTGACTGTCCTTGTCTGAAATTGCCTTTTTCGGATCGGGGTGTGTTTCAATAAAAAGCCCATCTGCTCCAGCAGCAATACCAGCCTTTGCAATAGTTGGTATGTGTTCAATTTGTCCTGAGCTTTGCCCTCCCCCAGCTCCGGGGAGTTGTACGCCGTGAGAGGCATCAATTATGACCGGATTTGCTATCTTTTGCATTATAGGAATCGCTCGTGTGTCAACCACTAGATTCCCATAACCAAAGGTGGAGCCTCGTTCAGTTAACCATGTTTCTACAGGATTTTTCATGCAAACCTTATCATATGCAAACCGCATATCTGCCGGGGCCAGAAATTGACCTTTTTTAATATTTACCGCTCGCCCGGTTTTACCCGCTGCGACCAATATATCAGTTTGTCGGCAAAGAAATGCCGGGATTTGAAGGACATCGCAGACCTCTGCGACAGAAGAGGCCTGTTGAGGGAGATGAATGTCTGTTAAAGTTGGAAGTCCAAAAGATTCTTTTACCCGTTGCAAAAGGGACAAGCCTTCTTCTTGCCCTGTTCCCCTGTTGCTGGTTGATGAAGTGCGATTGGCTTTATCAAAAGACCCTTTGAAGATGATCTGAAAATTACTGTTTTCAGCCTGAAGTTTTGCCAGGGTTTCAGCAACTTGCATACATACTTCGCTGCTTTCCAGCGAGCACGGACCCGCAATAACGAGGAAGCAATCCGGATTGTACAGCATTAAGCTATTTTTTCGTTTATGCGACTTCGGGTTATCGTGGGCTTGGCATGTTTTTCCCTACAGGATAGTGCTGCCTTGACAAAGCTGGTGAAAAGGGGATGGGATGCAGTCGGCTTGGACTGAAATTCGGGATGAAATTGCACACCAATGAACCACGGGTGCTTAGGAAATTCAGTAATTTCAACAAGGTTTCTGTCTGGGTTAATGCCGCTAAATCTAGCTCCCTTTGCCTCCAGTTTCTCGCGAAAAGCATTGTTAAATTCATAGCGGTGCCGATGGCGCTCGAAAACCATTTCTTTCTGGTAGGCTTTAGCGACCAGACTGTCTTGTAGTAATTGGCAGGGATAACTTCCGAGCCGCATCGAGGCGCCCTTAAGCTCCAATTCCTTCTGATCCTCCATTATATCAATGACTGGATGTGGTGTAACTGGATCAAATTCTGTGCTGTTGGCTCCCTCAAGTCCAACAACAGATTCGGCAAATTCTATTATGGCAACCTGCATACCTAGGCAGAGACCGAAATAAGGTATATCATTTTCTCGAGCATAACGTGCGGCGAGGATTTTCCCTTTGATTCCTCGGTCTCCAAAGCCACCAGGGACAACAATTCCATCAAGATCTCGTAAGCTAGCCATCTCAGATTCACCCTCCAGGGCTTCAGAGTCAATTTTGACAAACTCAATCCCGCAATCATTCTGGATTCCTCCGTGAGTAATGGATTCAAAGACTGAGAGGTAGGAGTCCCCGAGGTCTATGTATTTACCGACAACGCCAATGGTGACCTTATGCTCAGGAGATTTAAGTCGTCGTATGATGTCCTCCCAATCCTCCATGGGAGGTCTTTGGTCTTCCCATCCAATTTTTTCTACAACTAGACTATCCAGTTTTTCTCGATGTAAACAAACCGGGAGCTCGTAGATAGAGGTTTCTACATCTTTTTCCTCAATTACACAGTCAAGTGGAACGTTACAGAAAAGGCTGAGTTTCTGCCTGAGTTCTGTGTTTAGTGTTTTCTCTGTGCGGCAAACCAAGATGTCAGGCTGGATACCGATTTCCCTGAGCTTTGCCACGCTTTGCTGGGTCGGTTTGGTCTTTAACTCTCCTGCAGCAACAAGATATGGAATGAGTGTGACGTGTATGAACAGTACATTTTCTTTACCCACCTCAAGAGCAAATTGTCTCATTGCCTCTAGAAATGGTAGACCCTCTATGTCTCCTATCGTGCCGCCAATTTCTGTCAGTACTACATCGAACCCTTCGCTATTGGCATGAATACGCTGTTTAATCTCATTGGTCACATGCGGGATGACTTGCACCGTCTTACCCAAATAATCTCCACGTCGTTCCTTTTGAATGACTGATTCATAGATTTGTCCTGAAGTAAGATTATTGAAACGGTCCAATGGCGGCGTTGTAAAGCGTTCGTAGTGTCCGAGGTCCAAGTCCGTCTCAGCTCCATCGTTAAGCACGTAGACCTCACCATGCTGGAATGGGTTCATTGTACCCGGATCAACATTTAAATATGGATCAAATTTTTGTAACCGAGGTCGATACCCTCTTTTCTCGAGCAGTGTTCCAAGGGCGGCAGAAGTAAGCCCTTTACCAAGTGAAGAGACCACGCCTCCCGTTATAAATATATATTTCATGTTCTCTTGGCCCTTGTCATAGCTTAAAAGATAATTATATTCCGGCAATGCCGCCTCAATGCCCTTGAGGAGAAACCCTCCCTTTCTTTCGTTTGCAATACTAAAAATTCAGGTCAGTCCAAAAATCTTTGCCTACCGTATTCTCTGTTCCCTAATTTTTAATCCACAAAACTTATTACAAAAAGGGAGGGTTTGGGGTTGCAGAAACCAAATCGCTAGTTACAGGTAATGCCTTTTAAAATTTTCTCATTATGTCAGAACTTATTGGTAATTGTCTTGTTGCCCAGTCCGGTGGACCTACCTCCGTAATAAACGCGAGTGTCGCTGGGGTGGTTTCTGAAGCCCTCAACAATGAATGTATTGAAGAGATTTACGGAGGCCTTAATGGCATTCATGGAATCTTAAAGGAGGAGCTCATTGATCTTGCAGAGGAATCTCAGCAGACTATTCGTGGTCTTCGATATACTCCAGCTTCAGCACTTGGAACTTGTCGCTTTAAACTCCGGCGCGATGTTGACTACTCTCGCGTTCTTGAAGTTTTCGAGGCCCATAATATTCGATTCTTTTTTTATGCTGGCGGTAATGATTCTCAAGATACCGCGAACAAGATTTCAAAGCTTGCGCAAGAGCGTGGTTTTGAATTGAGGACCATTGGCATCCCCAAAACGGTGGATAACGACTTGGTTACGACGGATCATTGCCCTGGCTATGGTAGTGTTGTTAAATTTATTTGCACGACAATACGAGAGATGTCACTCGATCATGAAGCTATGGGTCAGCATGATTTGGTATCGATACTTGAAGTCATGGGGCGTAATGCCGGATGGATTGCTGCAGGTGCATCTCTTGCCAAGGGTGCAAGGGAAAATCCCGATGCGGCACCTCACCTCATTTATCTTCCTGAAGTTCCTTTTACCACTGAAAAATATCTTGATGACGTTAGGCGTGTCCTTGGTCGCAATCGGCACTGTATGGTTGTTGTTGGTGAAGGGCTTGTTGATCCTGATGGTAACTATGTTTCAACCTCCAGCGGAGCCACTGATGCTTTTGGTCATGCTCAATTGGGCGGTTGTGGAGATTTTCTGCAGACTACGATAGAGGAAAACCTTGGTATTAAGGCCCGTTCAGCAAAGCTTGGTATTGGTCAACGGGCCGCAGCCCATTGTTCTTCACAGGCGGACAATGACGAAGCTTTCCTTGCTGGCGAAGCAGCAGTACGCGCTGCAGTATCAGGGGTTACAGACAAGATGGTGACCCTCATACGCGGGGATTCTGATCAATATGTTTGTGAAACAGGATTAGCCTCCCTTGAGGATATTGCAAATGGTGTGAAAATGCTTCCTGAGGAGTGGATTAATGAAGATGGCGTAAGTATGAATTACCAGTTCTTCAAATATGCGTCTCCACTTATAAAGGGCGAGGTTGCAGTTCCCTACGAGAACGGAATCCCTCAGTTTGTTCAGTTATCCAAGAACCGGGTTCCCAAGCAACTTGGCGACCATCAGTTCGAGTAATCATTAACCCTTTTCGCCGCGACAAGGTGGTGGCTTGAGCTAGTCTTTATAAATTTTCTGCCCGAGATGCTTGTTGTTATTTGTTTTTGCAAGTTCCATTTGTTTTTGACGCTCCCGAAGCCCGTTTCGCTTTTCCTTGCTTAGCGAATCTACACATTTGGCGCAACTGACTCCCATCTCGTACTCTGCTGAACGCCTGTCTTCTGAAGTGAGAGGATAGCCACAACCATGGCACATCGTGTGATCTCCTTCCTTTAGTTCATGCCCGATGGAGACGCGATGATCAAAGACAAAACAATCACCTTTCCATTGGCTTTTCTCTTCTGGCATCTCCTCCAGATATTTTAAAATTCCTCCGTTTAATTGGTAGATCTGCTCAAATCCCTCCTCCAGCATATGTGCGGACAGTTTTTCGCACCGGATACCTCCTGTGCAAAACATTGCAATTTTACGTTCCTTATCATGTGCGAGGTTCTTGTCCACATACTCTACTATCTGGCTGAAAGATTCAGTTTGTGGATCAACTGCATTTTCAAAGGTACCAATAGCAGTTTCGTATGAGTTTCTAGTATCCAGGACAACCACATCAGGATCAGCAATCAACTGGTTCCATTCCTTTGCGGAAACGTGCTGGCCTGTCTTCTTTGCGGGATTTACACCAGCGACTCCCATCGTGATAATTTCTTTTTTTTGGCTTACTTTTATCCGATGGAACGGCTTTTCCTTGGCTTCGGAGTATTTGACCTGCAAATTTTCCAATCGCGGATCTTTCTTCAAGTCAGCGAAAATTTTATCTATATCATCAGGCGATCCAGCAATTGTCCCGTTGATTCCTTCTTTGGCTAGAAGGATTGTTCCTACCAATTCAAGTTTCTGGCAGATCTCAAGTAATGATCTGCGCATTTTACGGAAATCATCCAGACGCACAAATTTGTAAAATGCTGCAACCTTGTAGTGCATATTGATCCTAGAATTAATAGAAAGAGGCTCAAGGCTGTAATTCGCCAAGTACGAACGCAGTTATTTCACGCCATTCTTTTTCAATCCTGTTCATATTTGAGATGGCCGGTTTGCCAGCTCGACTATACCAATAGGCCGCGTTTCCTAAATCCCCTTCGATTCGGTGTAGCATGGCATGAATCCATGAACCAGTATCCGTCTTTATATCTTGGGCTATCTCATGTGCCGCTTGCCATTGACCTTTCTTGGTCAACCAAAGAGCCTTTATTTCAGGGGAAAGACCAGTTGGCGCTTGATCCTGAGTCTTAACAGATGCCTCGAGTTCTTCAATCGTATTCATTTAATGTCGCCAGAACGGGTTGTTCCGTAATTTACAGAGCTATTTTACGAGCAGCGATGTCTCTTACGTTATCTAGGTCCGCTGCGAACTTACGGATACCTTCGGCAAGCTTTTCGGTAGCCATAGCATCTTCATTCATTTCCCAGCGAAATTGTTTTTCATTCAGATTGGTCTTTGCCATGTCTTCGCTGTTCACTGTTTTGGGATCCAGTTTTCGAGCAACGGGGGTCTCCATGCCTTGAAGTTCATCGAGTAGACTGGGCCCGATTGTCAGAAGGTCACAGCCGGCTAGTTCCAGAATCTCACCGGTATTACGAAAGCTGGCGCCCATAATTTCAGTTTCATACCCAAATGTTTTATAATATTTATATATTTCGCGAACACTAAGGACACCTGGGTCCTCTTCGCTTGAATATTCTTTTCCGGTGTTTTTTCGGTGCCAGTCCAAAATTCTTCCAACGAAAGGCGAGATAAGCTTAACCCCTGCTTCTGCACATGCAATAGCTTGTGTAAGCGAGAACAATAGTGTCAGGTTGCAACAAATCCCTCTACCTTCAAGGATTTCAGCGGCACGAATCCCTTCCCAGGTACTCGCTATCTTTATTAGTATACGTTCCCGGGCAATCCCATTCGATTCATAAAGCTTTATGAGGTCTCCTGCCTTGGTAACTGTTCCTTCAACGTTAAATGAAAGCGATGCAGGGACTTCCGTGGATACCCGGCCAGGAATGATCTTCAGGATTTCGATACCAAAGGCGACCAGCAACCGGTCTACCGCGTTTTCTACATCGCCTCCTGAATCCTCAACCGCTCGGTCCACCAAGTGCTGGTACTCTTTTTTTTCTACAGCTTTCATGATAAGGGACGGGTTGGTCGTCGCGTCATGAGGCTTGTATTGGTCTATGATCGCAAAGTCACCAGTATCGGCGACTACTGTCGTCATGGCCTTTAATTGCTCAAGTGTGGATGTCATGTTTTCTTGGTTTTGATAATGGTTGAATAAATTTCGAACTTTGGCTTGATTCGGAGGGCAAAGGTTTACATTCTTTCCCGCTCTTTTTTTAGAACTAAGTAAAAGCTAGGTCTTAAAAATCATTTTATTCTTAGTTTTTACGTCTTATCAGATTTTATCACAATACGAATTTAACATGAAAACAACGCTGCCAAAAGTAGACGCAATTGAGCGGAAGTGGTGGCTCATTGATGCCACGGATCTCATCCTTGGCCGAATGAGCGTTAAGATTGCCAACCTTCTTCGTGGCCGTCACAAGGCTATTTACACTCCTCATATCGATACGGGTGATCACGTTATCGTGATCAACGCAGAAAAGGTTAGGGTTACCGGCAACAAGGAAGAGCAGCTTGATTATATGTTCTACTCAGGATACTTTGGTAACGAGAAACGTATTGGTATCAGCACAATGCGCGAAAAAAAACCTGAATTTATCATTCAACATTCCGTTAAAGGCATGCTTCCCAAGAATCGTCTTGCCCGCGAGATGATCAAGAAGCTCAAAATTTACGCTGGCGAAGAACACCCCCATGAAGGCCAGGAACCCGAGAAGATCGAATTATAATCCCCTATTAATCACTATCTATGAGCGCGAAAGCTAATACACAGGTCTTTGCCGCAACAGGTCGCCGGAAGGCTGCCATCGCACGAGTCCGCTTAACGGAGGGCAAGGGCAAGATAATTATTAATGGCAAGAAGGCGGAGGATTTCTGCGCCCTTGAGTCCTTTCATTTTGAAGTAAATGCTCCAATGAAGGCGATTGAGAAGGAGGACCAGTTTAATATGTCGGTTCATGTTCAGGGAGGAGGCTATATTGGACAGGCTTTCGCCATTCGCCTCGGCATTGCCCGGGCCTTGGAAAAATACGATTCGGAGCTTCGTTCTCCTTTGAAAAGCGCTGGTTTTCTTCGACGAGACAGCCGTGTGCGAGAGCGTAAAAAGTCGGGTCAGCCCGGGGCACGCAAACGGTTCCAGTTCTCCAAGCGCTAGAAGAAGCCGGAATCCAGTTTTTATAAAGCCCTCCTCTGGCCCTGCCGGTGAAGGGCTTTTTCTTTTTCATTCCATAGCTTTAAAGGGAATCCTCGAACAACCCAACCCATTCTATTATTATCATGTCTACCAAGGTCCAGGCGGCTGTTGTTGGCGCCACTGGTTATTCCGGCATTGAGTTGATGCGACTTCTGGCCAGGCATCCATTCATGGAGGTTGTAAATGCAACTTCTCGACAGTTGGCAGGTAAATCGGTGGGAGATGTATACCAGAAGCTTCGTGGACTGCTGGACGGGCTCGTATTTACCGCTTCTGATCCTGCTGTTTTAGCGTCTGAAACAAACGTTGATGTTTTTTTTCTGGCATTACCACATGGGGTTGCGACAAAGTTTGCACGTCCTTTGTTTGACGCCGGCAAGGTGGTGATCGACCTGAGCGCAGACTTTCGGCTTGGCAGCCCTGAGGTCTATGAGGAATTTTATGGGGAAGAGCACCCGGATAAAGAACTTTTGGAAGCAGGGGCCTATGTGATTCCGGAAATCCATGGGATGGGGGGGCTCCGTGACCATCAGCTTTTTGCATGTCCAGGGTGCTACCCAACCAGTATTCAGATTCCCCTGACTCCCTTGTTAAAGGCCGGACTGGTTGAAAGCGATGGTATTGTAGTCAATAGTTTAAGCGGGGTTAGCGGCGCCGGAAAAAAACTAGCGGAAAACTACCTTTTTTGCGAGCGCTCAGAAAGCTCCGTAGCTTATGGGCTACCTAAACATCGACATTTATCTGAGATCGAGGAGCAGCTTTCTGTCGCAGCGGACAAATCGGTAGTGATCCAGTTTTGTCCACATCTTGTTCCGATGCAACGAGGCATAGTCTCAACCATTTCTGTTCCTGCTATAGCTTCCCTTGGCGCCGTGTATGAATGCTGGAATTCAGCTTATGCTACCAGCCCGTTTATTAATATACTGCCTTCTGGTACTTTCCCGGATTCTCAGCATGTTACAGGGACTAATCGGGTTGATATCTCTGCCGTTCATGACGAGCGCACCGGGCGCTTACTTCTTACGAGTGCCGAGGACAACCTTATCAAAGGCGCCAGTGGCCAGGCTATTCAGATAGCCAATTTACGGTTTGGTTTTCCGGAAACAGCAGGACTTCTCTAGCGCCAAAGCAACTGATATGACTGGAAATTTAATAATTCAAAATGACATCGCTGCTGCTGCGAAAGTCCCTTCCTTCAAAGTCAATGGGGTTTCATGCGATGTTCGTTGCAAGGATGACGACTGCCTTGACCTATGTTTGGTTCATTCGATTTCCCCATGCACTGCGGCAGGGGTATTTACAAAAAATGATGTTCAGGCAGCTCCTGTTTTGCTTTCTCGAAAGTGGCTTGCATCAGGAGAAGCCTTTCATGGGTTTGTCTGTAACAGCGGGAATGCCAATGCCTGCACCGGAGACCAGGGACTTATTGATGCTGAGAACATGGCTTTAGAGGCAATTCGTTACACTAATTCTAGCCCCGGTAGTTTTCTTGTTTGTTCCACAGGAAGAATTGGGGAACTTTTGCCCATGGACCGGATTATACCGGGAATTAGGAATTGTACCCAAAACTTGGGGAACCTTCCTGAACATGGTGAGCGTACCAGTCGCTCAATCTTGACTTCAGACACCTGCCCCAAGGGGTGTCTTGCAACTTGGGAGATGGAAGGGGAAGAATTGTCTATTGGTGGTTTTGCAAAAGGTGCAGGGATGATCGAGCCCAACATGGCAACCATGCTTGCATTCCTTCTGACAGACGTGAAAATTCATCAGGAATTGTTACGCGAAGTCTTGTCTGAAGCAGTTAATAAATCCTTTAATCGTATCACGATTGACGGTGATATGAGCACCAATGACACAGTTCTCATGCTGGCAAATGGTGCCTCAGGAAAATGTATCTCAGAAAAGACCCCGCAAGATCTTCAATTATTTCAGGAAGCGGTTGGACGTATCTGTCTTGATCTTGCAGAAAAAATTGTTTCCGATGGTGAACGGATTACCAAGGTCGTTCGGGTAGAGGTGAAGAGTGCACCTGATGATGAGACTGCAGAAAAGGTTTGTCGTTCCATAGCGAATTCCTTGCTTGTAAAAACCTCATGGTATGGTGGTGACCCCAATTGGGGGCGCATTGTTCATGCTGCTGGTTACGCACAGGTTGGGCTTGAGATGGACAAGGTTGACCTCTATTATGATGATGCTCTTGTTCTTCTCGCAGGTGCACCACAAACTCAAAATCGTTCTTCATGGAAAACTGTTGTGAACAAGGATAGATTCACAATACAGCTTAACCTAAACCTTGGTACCGGTTCATGCACAGTCCTCAGTGCAGATTTAACAGAGGGCTACGTGGATTTTAATAAAAGTGAGTGATTTAAATGAACTAAGCCACATCGATCCAGCCACCAAGGCAAAGGTGTTGCTGGAGGCCCTTCCTTACGTCCAGAAATTCCGAGACTCCCTTTTTGTTGTGAAATACGGAGGTAGTTTCTTGGATGAGAACAACTTGGAAATGCAACGTCGAGTAGCCATGGACATAGTATTTCTATCCTCGGTCGGTATTCGTGTTGCTTTGGTCCATGGGGGAGGGAAGGCGATTACACGTGCTTTGTCTCAAAGCGGAATCGAGACACGTTTTGTCAATGGTTTGCGCTACACTGATGAAGCAACTATAAAGGTTGTTGAGCAAACACTCAACGGAGAGGTCAATGAACAAATTTGTAAAACCATCAAGGATGCTGGAGGCATACCTGCGCCAACTCATGGCCAACGCGTTTTTGCTTGTGAAAAGCTTGCCTTCGACCACTCGGGTGACCCAGTTGAATTGGGCTTTGTCGGCTCGATAACATCGGTTTCCCCTTTCGAGGTTAAGGCTCCTTTATCTGAACGGCGAATTCCTGTGATCTCCTGTATCGCGGTGGATGATGCCGGACATGTATTTAATACCAATGCCGATGTTGCTGCCGCCCATTTGGCTTCCTCTCTTGGTGCTCGTCGCCTTGTCTATCTTTGCGATGTGCCTGGCCTGTTGCAGAACCCTCAAGATTCGTCGAGTCTCATTTCGACACTCCCGCTTGGCGATATTGAAAGGCTGAAGTCCAGTGGAATTATTTCTTCCGGTATGGTACCGAAGGTGGATGGCGCAGCTCATGCAATCCGGGAGGGTGTTCGGAGAGTTCACTTCGTTGATGCCAACCAGCCTCACAGCCTCCTTTTGGAAATTTTCACACACACGGGAATCGGTACAGAACTTGTGCTCGATTGACCAACGAATTACCATGCATTCTAAAACCAAGGAGTTCTATGACCAATTTGTGTTAAAGAACTATGCGTCTCCCCCGATTGCGATCGTTCGGGGCGAAGGTACTCGTGCCTGGGATGATGAAGGACGAGAGTATCTGGATTTTTCAACCGGAGTTGCCGTGAATGCTCTTGGTCACTGTCATCCCGTGTGGGTAAAGGCTGTGCAGGAGCAAGTGGCTCAACTTGGCCACTGTAGCAATCTTTATGCAAGCCCATTACAGGGCGATTTGGCAAAACGACTTTGTCAACTTGCTGGGCCCGGAAAAATCTTTTTCTGTAACAGTGGAGCGGAGGCAACAGAAACGCTGGTCAAGCTTTCCCGTCTTCATGGCAAAAAAGTTTCGGGTCAGGAAAACCAACGATTTCAGGTTGTTACAGCGAGGGGTTCTTTTCATGGGCGAACTTTTGGTGGATTGAGTGCCACCGGGCAAGAGAAGACACAGGCAGGGTTCCACCCCATTCTCCCGGGTTTTTCACATGTCAAGTTTAACGACTTGGTTCTCTTTTCTGAAGCGATTACCGAAAATACATCTGCAGTCCTCATTGAGCCGATCCAGGGGGAGGGAGGAGTTCATGCCGCCACGGTGGATTTCCTCTGTGGTCTTCGTGAGCTGTGTACCAATCGAGGGGTACTTCTATTGCTGGATGAGGTACAGTGTGGAGTTGGTCGAACCGGCACTTTTTTTGCACACGAGGAGTCTGGTATTATACCGGATGGTATTGCCATGGCCAAAGGCCTTGGTGGGGGTTTTCCTATTGGTGCAGTTTGGATTCATGAACAGTTTGCCGAGTTGTTTCAGCCGGGTTCGCATGGTTGCACATTTGGAGGGAATCCAATGGCCTGCGCGGCTTCGTTGGCTGTCCTTGATATTATCAAGTCAGAGAATCTGCTACAAAATGTTCGGGATTTGAGTGTTTGGTATAAGCGGGAATTGCAGGCGCTTAAGACAAGATTTCCTTCTCTTGTTGATGGGGTGCGTGGGCAGGGCTTTCTTATTGGCTTGGTAATGAAAAGGGAAGTGGGCCCCTTGGTCGCAGAATTGCGGGATTCAGGCTTACTAACTGTTCCTGCAGCTGGGGATGTCCTGCGGCTCTTGCCTCCTCTTAATGTTTCAACGGAGGACCTACAGACAAGTTTACAGATTCTTTCAAGTGTCTTTCACAATAACGAGAACCAAGTGCAGTGATTGCTCAAGTCATCGACTTCATATTCTCTATCCGTTTGCATTTAAGCTATGAACCACTTCCTCAAGGAAAACGATTTTAATACCTCGGATCGGCTGAAGATTTTTAATCTCGCGTCCGAATATAAGGAAAACCGCCTGCACCATCATCAGCCCCTTGCCGGTCAGACTTGGGGAATGCTCTTCTTTAAAAGCAGCACCCGCACCCGTATATCTTTTGAGGTCGGTCTTGGAGAATTGGGCGCCAAGGTTGTTGTGCTCGATAAGAGCTCCATGCAGATCGGACGTGGCGAGAGCCTGGAGGACACGGCAAGGATATTCTCCCGATATCTGCATGGAATGGTTATCAGAGCTTTTGAGCATGAAATGGTGGAGAGTTTGAGCCGGTTTGGAAATATCCCCATAGTCAATGCACTGACCGATTTTCTGCATCCCTGCCAAATCTTTTCCGATGTCTTCACCCTTGCAGAGAAATGGGGCGGCAGAGGGGACTCCTTGGAGTCTGTTCGGGGTCGAAAGCTGGTCTTTTTGGGAGACTGCTGTTGCAACATGGCCAATTCTTGGATCATGGCAGCAAGCCTTTTTGGTTTGGACCTTGTCCTTTGTGGCCCGGAAAATTTCAAACCCAGAAATGATATCCTGGATTTACTTGAGAGAGAAGGTCTGGAGGCACGCCATAGTTTCACCTCCAATCCGGAACTTGCCGTCGAGAATGCGGATGCTCTTTATACTGATGTCTGGGTCAGTATGGGTAAGGAGGAGGAAGAGTCTGGACGAATCGCTGAGATGACTCCTTATTCCGTGTCCAGTGATCTTTTTTCCAAGGCAAAGCAAGATGCACTTTTCCTTCATTGTATGCCAACGCATCCCGGCCTGGAGGTTACACAGGAAGTGCTGGATAGCGATCGGTCACATCTGTTTGATCAAGCGGAAAACCGTTTGCACATGCAAAAGGCAATTCTTGCCACAATCGCCAGTTAATTTCTTCTTTTCCACACTTCAAATTCAAACCATATTTTTAAAATGAAAAAAGTAGTACTTGCATATTCAGGAGGGCTGGATACCTCGGTATTGGTCACATGGCTTAAAGAGGAGCTAGACTTGGAGGTCGTTACCTTCGCTGCCGATGTCGGTCAGGAAGAGGAGTTGGACGGATTGGATGAAAAGGCGCGCGCCACTGGAGCAATCCAGCACTATACCTTGGACTTGGTGGAAGAGTTTGCCACGAACTTTATTTACCCGATGTTCCGTGCCAATGCCATTTACGAAAGTCAGTATTATCTGGGCACATCCATTGCCCGGCCTTTGATTGCAAAGGCCCAGATTGAGATCGCACGTAAGGAGGGAGCTATCGCCGTGGCACATGGAGCCACTGGCAAAGGGAATGACCAATGTCGTTTTGAGCTGACCTACGCTTCACTTGCGCCTGAAATGGAGATTATTGCTCCTTGGCGTCGCGATGATTTCCGTGGCAAGTTTCCCGGACGGACTGAGATGATAGATTATTGCCGGGAGCATGAGATTAATGTCGAGGCCTCTGCTTCCAAACCCTACTCCATGGATCGCAATCTTTTGCATATATCCTATGAAGCTGGAATCCTTGAGGATCCATGGTTTGATCCAACCCAGCCCGACAACAAGTCAATGTTCAAACTTAGTGTTTCCCCGGAGGATGCCCCTGATGAACCTGAGTATATGGAATTGGATTTCGAGACAGGTGACTGTGTGGCAATCAATGGCGAACGCTTGTCTCCGGCAAATATCCTCAAGAAATTGAACGAGATTGGTGGCAGGCACGGTATTGGCCGGGTCGACCTCGTGGAGAATCGTTTTGTTGGAATGAAGAGTCGTGGGGTTTATGAGACACCCGGTGGGACCATTCTTTTGCAGGCCAAGCGACAAGTTGAGACTCTCACCATGGACCGTGACCTCATGCACCTCCGAGACAGTCTTGTGCCCAAATATGCAGAATTGGTTTACTATGGTTTTTGGTTCGCTCCTGAGCGGGAGGCGTTGCAGGCATTTTTTGACGACAGCCAGAAGAGCGTAACCGGTACAGTTCGGCTAAAGCTTTACAAGGGCAACTGCATTGTGGTTGGACGTAAATCACCTCTTTCCCTTTACGATGAGGATATCGCATCAATGGAGGGAACACAGAGTGACTATAACCCTGATGATGCCGGTGGGTTCATTCGCCTCAACGGACTACGATTACGGATGCGAAATCTTGTTTCCCGACGAAATTCATAGACAACAAATTTCATCGACACCTTTTCGCCATGAACAAGCCAAGGAAGATCATCCTGATATTTTTAGGATGCTTTATTGGTGTATTTTTTTTCCAGCTTTCATTTAACCGTTATTTCCAGCCATTTTTTCAAGCGGATTACTGGCGCACAATTGGCAGAATTGGCGAGGTACTGCGAATTGTTCATGTTTCCTACGTAGAGGAAGAAAAGGCTGATCTTGAGGGATTATCGGACGGGGCTCTTTCCGGAATGCTGCAATCTCTTGATCGTTACTCTAATTATCTACCGCCGGGTCAGTACGAAAAATATCGCAAGGCCAGCCGTATGGAATATGAAGGAGTGGGCGTGGAGGTTCAGTCGCTCAAGGATCGTATTCTTATTGTTCAAGTTTTTGAAGGAGGCTCCGCCAAGGAGCAGGGTTTGCTTGCAGGTGACCAGATTATTGCCGTAGATGATGAGGATGTCACCGGGTTGACTCTGGGAGAGACAGTTGACAGAATTAAGGGGGCTCCGGAGTCCCGGGTCACCTTGCTTATTGAACGGCCATATCCAAAGCTTGAGAAAAAGAAATTTGAGGTGACCCGCCGTTCAGTTCTTGTTCCAAGCGTCAGTAATATCCAGATGTTCGATGATTCCATGGGATACGTGCAAGTTTCGCGGTTCACAGAAGATACCCATAAACAACTTCGACTTGCCCTTGACCATTTCCAGTCACAAGAGGCGCAGTTCCTTGTTATTGATTTGCGGGGTAATCCGGGTGGCCTGCTCACAGCTTCCGTGGAAGTTGCCAGTGAATTTCTAAAGGATGGTGTGCGGGTGGTCTCTGTTAAAGGCCGGAATGAGAATAAAGAAGAACTCCTGTATGCCCTGGAAGATGGCCGTAACTGGCAAATGCCCATAGCTGTGCTCATGGATCACAACAGTGCAAGTGCATCAGAGATTCTTGGGGGGGCATTGAAAGCCCACGGCTTGGCTACGATTGTCGGGGAACCATCGGTGGGGAAGGGGACTGTTCAAACTGTTTACAACCTTAAATCAGATGCCGGCATGGTGCTTACAACTGCCAAGTATTACCTGCCCGACGGCACCACGATTGCCGGGAAGGGTGTGACGCCTGATATTGTTGTGGAAATGCCGCCTGAGGAACGTTCAAGGTCTCGGCTATCCCTTCTGCATCGCACCTCGCTTTCCGATGAAATATTTGAAAAGACTTTTGGATTCCCTCCCCAGGAGGATCCTCAACTCGAGGCTGCCCTCGATGCACTGTTGGATAAAAAGCCTGCCGTTGCCCATACACTGGATAAAATTAGTGAACAGCCTGTCACTCCCTAGGTTCCTTTAAGAAGAGCTTCCTTCCTGATGATCCTTGGTATTGAAAGCTCCTGTGACGAGTCAGCTCTGGCCGTCTTTGATCCAGATGTTGGTTTCTGCGGTGAATGGGTGCATAGCCAAATTGACTTGCACAGGGAATACGGTGGAGTTGTCCCCGAACTGGCCAGTCGAGAACATTTGGAGAAATTTCCAATATTGCTTGAAAAGGTCCTTGCTTGTGTTCAACCAAACGATTTACGGGAGATCGCCGTGACCTCTGGTCCGGGTCTTGCTCCCTGTCTTGCACTGGGTATCAGCCTGGCTCGCTCCCTGGGGATTGCATGGAATGTCCCGGTTCGGGGAATCAACCATCTACGTGGCCATGCATTTTCTGCTTTTATTGGCTTACACAATAAAAATCCCATTCAATTCCATGAACGACTGGCCGATCTCCTGCCACACCTTGGATTGCTTGTTTCCGGAGGGAATACCTTGTTATTTGAAATTCGTGAAGACCTTGCCATTCATTTAATTGCCCAAACAGTTGATGATGCTGCCGGTGAAGCCCTCGATAAGGGGGCAAAATTGCTCGGTCTCGACTACCCTGGTGGCGCGCTTCTGGAAAAGCATGCCATTGACGGTGACCCTGCGTGGAGAGAATTTCCCCGTGCATTTGCCAGGAAACCCGAAATGCGCTTCAGTTTCTCCGGACTCAAAACAAGTTTGCGCTACCTCTTGGAAAAAATGAGTGATGATGAGGTTGAAGATCATTTTACTGATCTTTGTGCAAGCTATCAGGCCGCGGTCATGGATCAATTGGTCGCAAAATCGTTTCAGGCGTTGGACGCCAGCAGTTATTGCAGCCTTGGCCTTTCCGGAGGAGTTGCCAACAATCGCATTCTACGCAGCCGATTTAAGGAATTGGCCCAAAAGGAATCTCTTCCGCTCTTTTTGGCTGAACCGCGACACTCTGGTGACAATGCTGGAATGATTGCCTTTGCCGCCTTCATGGAATCGCATCCCCATACTATAGATAAATTACAGGATCACGTAGTTCTTCAACCGTCACTTAAAATAAATGAAGCCACGTAATCCATCTTGCCATCTTTCCGACAAAAACTAAATTCCACCATCCTTTTAATACCGATTTATCATGATATCTGAAGGTGAAGCACCCAAGAAGCTTTCCAAGAACGAGTCCATCAAGGAGGGCAGTCACTTCCTGCGTGGCACTATTCTCGAGGGATTGGCGGATTCCTCTACAGGTGCCATTTCTGCAGATGATGCTCAGTTGACCAAGTTTCACGGCACCTATCTTCAAGATGACCGTGACCTGCGCAGGGAACTCCTCAAGCAAAAACAGGAGAAAGCCTTCAGCTTCATGATCCGTGTTCGCGTTCCCGGTGGGGTCTGTACACCCAAGCAGTGGATTGCAATCGACGAACTCGCCGACTCCCATGCCAACGGCACTCTCAAGCTCACCACCCGGCAGGCTTTTCAGTTCCACGGAGTCATCAAGGGCAAGCTCCGTCCCACCATCAAGGCCATCAATGAAACATTGCTCGATACCCTTGCTGCCTGTGGCGATGTCAACCGCAATGTTCTCTGTAACCCCAATCCCCACCTTTCCCAACTTCACGGGGAAGTCTTTGAAATCACAAAGGCCATCAGTGACCATTTAAGCCCCCAAACACGCGCCTACCATGAAATTTGGATTGATGGTGAACTATCCGAAACCACGGAGGAAGATGTGGAACCCATCTACGGAAAGACCTATCTTCCCCGCAAGTTCAAGATTTCAGTGGCCATCCCACCCACCAACGAAGTCGATACCTTCAGTCAGGACCTTGGTTACATCGCCATAGCCGATGATGAGGGCCAGCTTGCCGGCTTCAATGTCACGGTCGGTGGAGGTCTTGGTATGACTCACAACAAGATGGAGACCTATCCCCGCATCGCTGATGTAATTGGTTTTTGTACTCCGGAACAGGTTCTTCAGGTTGCAGAGGAGGTCGTCCAGATTCAGCGGGATAACGGTGATCGTTCGGAACGCCGTCACGCGCGTCTTAAATATACTATAGAGGATCGCGGCATTGATTGGTTCACTAAAGAATTACACAAACGCCTAGGCTGGAACCTCCAACCTGAGCGACCCTACACCTTTACCACATCTTCCGACCGTTATGGCTGGTCACAGGGACATGACAGCAAGTGGCACATCGGCCTCTTTATACAGAATGGCCGGCTAAAGGACACGCCGGAACAACCATTCCGCAAGGGCCTTCGGGAAATCGCCGGTATTCTTGACGGGGAATTCCGCCTTACGCCCAACCAGAATCTTGTCATCGCCAATGTCTCCACTGAAAGCAAGCCACGCATTCAGTCCCTCCTCGATGAATACAAGCTTACAGACTCCCAGTCCCAATCCGGCCTTCGCCTAAATTCACTTGCCTGTGTTGCCATGCCAACCTGTGGGCTCGCACTGGCGGAAGGGGAGCGCTACCTGCCCGACCTCATCACCGCACTGGAGGATTCCCTTGATGAGGCCGGTCTTCGTGACGACTCCATCAGTATCCGCATGACCGGTTGCCCCAATAGTTGCGCGCGCCCCTCCCTCGCAGAGATCGGCCTGGTCGGCAAAGCTCCGGGAAAGTACAATCTTTACCTGGGTGCCAAGCTCAACGGAACCCGTCTTAACAAACTTTACCGTGAAGCCATCACCCACGATGAGATCATTGATGCTCTTCGCCCCATATTTCATGATTATTCCAAAAACCGTTTGGAAGGGGAGGAGTTCGGTGACTTCTGTGTTCGGTCCGGTCTCGTGAAGGCCACGACCAAGGGGCCGGACTTTCATGATTGAGCTCGGTTGGCCCCTTGGGACATCCCCAGATTGCGGTTGACAAAAAGTGCGTTTTACCCTTTTTTTGCTGGTTCGTTTTTTCGTAAGACAAAAAAGCGACAACAAACAACAAACTCGATAAACAACATATTATCATGAAAGCGTATAACCCCCTTACTGCTGTTCTGGCTCTAATGCTCGGCGCAGTCACCGCTTACTCGCAGGTTGAATTAACTGACAACCTTGCCATCTCCGGTTTCGTTGACGCCGCTTACACTAGCTCCGACGATGGTACTACCGACACAGAAAAGCTCGATCTAGAGGGTGCGGAAGTCGACCTGCTCTTCAATCTCGACACCGTTTCTGGTGAAGTTCACCTTCAGACTGACGGTGGAACTCTTGAACTTGAACAAGCTTTTGTAACTTACGACCTTGGAAACGGGCTCGCTGTTACTGCCGGTCGCTATCTTTCCCTGCTCGGGTTTGAAGCTGACGAAACCGTCACCCGCTACACACGTTCACGGGCCTATGACCTCACCAGTGTTATCCCATTATATAATGAAGGTGTAAAGCTGGAAGCTGTTTCCGATAAGGGCTGGCTTGCTGTTTCTCTTCAGAATGAAGTTTGGTCAGGATTTGGTCCCGGCAATATCAATGGTGATGCCATCGGGCTTGAAGTTCAGGCTGGATTCACCGGTCAGCAAGGCTTGACTGCTGTTATCGGCTATGCCGGACAGGATACTGAAGGTAGTGCCAACCCGAATGGTGAAATCTACAACATCTGGGTCAGCTACGAATCCGGTCCCCTCATTCTTGCTGCTGAGTACAATGATTTTGCCAATGCAGGTGAGAAAGATAAAACAGGAGACTCCGTTATGGTTCTCGGTCGCTATGCCATCAATGAGAATTCTTCCATTACCGGTCGCTATTCCGAGGAAAATCTCGACGACGGTCGTGGTGCGGAAAAATGGTCCGTTGCTCCTCAGTACTCCTTCACGGATAATCTTGCAGGGCGTATTGAATATAGCCGTACCGACTATGTTGGTACCGGAGTGGACGAGGTGGATTTCTTTGCTCTCGAGGCAATGTTTACTTTTTAATACTATAATAAATCAGTTCAAATATTGACAAATTAATACACTTTAATTTTACCCGTCTAAACTTACCCTTTGGTGGGGAAAAATTGACAACAACAACAAACAATCGAATAAAAATATCATGAAATACCAAAAAACACTCGCTGTGCTTGCAGGTCTCACTTTCGCAGGTGCCCTTAGCCAAGCCCAAATCGCCGTTGGCGACAACCTGACCATCTCCGGTTTCGTAGACGCTTCATACTCGGATGTAGAAGCTGGTACGGCTGGTGCCGATGATGCTACAGGCATCAATGTAGATGAAGTTGAAATCGACTTCGCATTCTCTTTTGACGCTGTTTCAGCTGAAGTACATCTTGAGTCCAAAGGCGATACAGTTGCCTTGGAACAAGCTTTTGTCAGCACTGATCTCGGTGGTATCACAGTAAGCGCCGGTCGTATGCTCAATCTTCTTGGTTTTGAAGCAGATGAGCCAACTGGATTGCTCACTTACTCCAACGCTTATAGTGATGCTTTCAATCCAGGCAGTCGTTACAACGACGGTATTCGTGGTGCATTTTCTCAAGGAGATCTCTCAGTTGCGGCATCCGTTACTGACGATTATTCCTCTGTCGGAAATGATAATAACGATGCTGACGAACTCGCATTTGACATCGCGTTAACCTATGCTGGGATTGAGAACCTCTCACTTTCACTCGGTTATGCTGACAACAGTGGTGATACAGCAGCAACGGACCTACAGATTACTAACGTTCACGCTAGTTACTCATTGGGTCAACTTACAATCGGAGGTGAGTATAGTGACTGGGAAGATGGTCCTACTGAAGCAGATGCATACCTTCTACTTGCCAACTACGCTGTTAATGACGATCTTTCCATTACTATTCGTCACAGTGAAGTTGATATTGACGGCGGAACAACTTCCGATCGTGAAAAGACGACTGTTGCTGCAGGTTACACAGTTACAGATAACCTCAGTACTATAATCGAGTATAGCAATGGCGAAGTCGATGATGAGGATAACAACGTATTCGCAGTCGAAGGTATCTTCACCTTCTAATCTCATTTTCTAAACAGAAAGAGATTTCAAATTTAAAGGACCGGGGGAAGGTAATCTTCCCCCGGTTTTTTTGTATTTAAAAAGCTTGAACCCTATTGTAGTTTATTGCACTTTGTGTGGCCAATTT
>JABJCN010000160.1 GCA_018668635.1 Opitutia bacterium | reverse complement strand
GGGTCCCCATACACCTCAGAAGTCGAAGCGTGAAAAGTCCGAGCATGGATACGCTTGGCCAACCCCAGACAGTTGATTGCACCCATCACGGATGTCTTTACAGTCTTGATCGGATTTTCCTGATAGTGAACGGGCGAAGCCGGACAGGCCAAATTATAGATCTGGTCCACCTCAACCTTGAACGGATCCACCACATCATGCCGAATAAACTCGAAATTTGGATTACCCAAAAAAGGAACTATGTTACGCCGACGCCCAGTAAAAAGATTGTCGAGGCAAAGTACCTCATCTCCTCGCTCAAGAAGTCGCCTGCAAAGGTGACTTCCCAGAAAACCCGCACCGCCAGTCACCAATATTCTCATTTGATAAATGGCTTAAGTGACAAGGAGATTGAAGTCAAATCTTTGGCACGGACTACCCCCGGGAACCATTTTCATATCGGGCAATCCAGTTCATGGACCAAGAATGGAAATCCCCGGACTCAATATGGTCCCTAGCCTGTCGTAGCAGATCCAGATAAAAATGCAGGTTATGGATTGTAAGTAAAATCTTTCCAAGTATTTCCTCGGTCTTAACCAAATGCCGCAAATAGGCACGGCTGAAATTCTGGCAGGTATAGTTCTCCATGCCCTCCACCAAAGGCAATTCATCCCGGGAAAACCGCTCATTCCGAAGGTTGATATGTCCATTCGGCGTATAAGCGGTTCCATGTCGAGCCGCCCGCGACGGCATGACACAGTCAAACATATCCACTCCCAATCCAATCATTTTAAGCAACTGTGGAGGAGTCCCAACACCCATTGTGTATCGAGGCTTGTTCACCGGCAATAGCTTCGCGGTAAATTCAACCTGGGCTAACATGTCAGGCTCTGGTTCGCCCACGCTTACGCCACCGATTGCATAGCCGGGGAAATCAAGATCCATCAACTCCTCTGCAGACCTCTGTCTCAAATGCTCAAAACCAGCGCCCTGCACGATTCCAAAAATCATCCGCCCCAATTCACTGTGTCCCGACTCCAGGGCTACGTCACGAAACTCACGCGCCCAACGGGTCGTTCTTTCCACAGCACCTGTGCAATCCTCCTCGGTGCAATCAAAAGGAGGGCACTCGTCAAGAACCATGGCAATGTCTGATCCCAAGTCAGACTGAACTTGGAATGACTCACGAGGACCAAGAAAGATATCAGCACCATCCAGATGGGATTTAAAAGAGACCCCACCTTCAGTGATCTTACACAATTTGCTGAGGCTGAATACCTGAAATCCACCACTATCTGTAAGGATTGGACCTTGCCAATTCATGAATTGATGAAGCCCTCCAAGCTCATGAATCAAGGTCGATCCCGGTCTCAGGTTCAAATGGTAGGTATTGCCCAAAATTATCTGACTGCCCACCTGCGTCAGCATTTCCGGGGTCATACCCTTCACCGTTGCCTGCGTGCCCACCGGCATAAACACCGGCGTTTCAATAATTCCATGAGGGGTCTGCAACCGCCCACGCCGAGCCGCACTGTTATCATCTTTTTTTAAAAGTTCGAAGCCACTTTTCATTTCCAGAACTTAGAAACAAACCGTTAAGACCTTGCAAGCTTGTCCATAATTGAATTTTAAAACATGATCTGATTACCAGGTTCGTAAAGGCCCCTTACATCTTGCAATTGAACCTACATTTTGCATTCCTTGTATACCTTTTAAATTCTTTGTTCCATACGCCATGATGCTCGTCATCGACAACTTCGACTCCTTCACCTACAACCTTGTCCAGTACTTCGGTCAACTGGGTGTGGAACAAAAGGTTGTACGCAACAACGAGGTCACCGCAGACGAGGCTCTCGCCCTAAAGCCCAAGCGTATCCTCATCTCTCCCGGCCCCTGCTCTCCTGCCCAAGCTGGCAACAGCCTTTCAATCATCAATGCGTTCCAAGGTAAGGTTCCCATCCTTGGCGTCTGTCTGGGACACCAGTGCATTGGCGAATTCTTTGGCGGAAAAATTATTCGTGCCGAACGTATTATGCACGGCAAACTCTCGCCAATCCGTCATGACGGGAAAGACCTGTTCAAAGATCTCCCGCAGGACTTTCAGGCAACCCGTTACCACTCCCTGGTCATAGAGAAAGATTCAACCCCCGAATGTCTGGAGATTACCGCCACATCCAATGACAAGGAAATCATGGGCATCCGCCACAAGGAACTTCCCATCTGGGGAATTCAGTTCCACCCAGAATCAATCGCCGCGGAATACGGTATGCAAATTCTTGAAAATTTCATAAATCTCAAGGCAAACTAAACCATGCGCTGCCCAAAGTGTACATCCAACGACACCAAAGTTGTCGATTCACGCAGTAGTGAAAACGACACCAGTATCCGACGACGACGCGAGTGCATCGACTGTAGTCATCGCTTCAGCACACTTGAGCAAATACTGAGGGAAGACTTGCTGGTCATCAAGCGGAATGGGACCCAGGAACCATTCAATAAGACAAAGTTGCTAGCCGGACTCGGCAAGGCATTGACCAAGCGCCCATGCAACCGCGAGCAAATAGAAATTCTTGTCAATGAAACCCTTGATCATCTCCAGAACGAGTTTGATCTG
>JABJCN010000142.1 GCA_018668635.1 Opitutia bacterium | reverse complement strand
TGGTCCTGGTGTGGTTAATGCAAATTCTATGGTACACTTACTGTGTTTAATTAACTCGAAACATTACTGCCAAAGCACCAAGCCTTGGATTTGTAACTGCTGCAGTCACCTTGATCTTCGATTTAGGCACATATATCGGGGCTTTTAGTTGCCTTGGACCTGATCGCTGAGAGTTGGTTCAGACTTGTTTAAATCCGCCACATGGTAACTCGGGTCGTCGGGTAAGACAATAATATCCACCATGCTCCCGGCCTTTCTCAATAGTTCCTTACAATTACTGCTGATGTGTTGCAGTTGAACGGTCTTTCCTAGCGTCTGGTAGCGAGCTCCAAGTTTATGGATGGCCTCCAGACCTGAATGGTCCCAGACTCTTGATTCCTTCATATCCACGATGACCGATTCCGGGTCATCAGAAGGGGTGAATCCCAGATTGAAGTCAGTGATTGAAGCAAAGAAGAGTGGTCCATGCAGGAAATAAACCTTTGTTCCATCTTTTCGAACTTCCGATGCTCGATGAATCTGCTTGGCTGATTCCCATGCAAATGCCAGGGAGGAGACAATGACTCCACTAATGACCGCATAGGCAAGGTTGTGAGTGATGACGGTAATGGAAGAAACCATTATAATCACGAAGGCATCCGTCTTCGGTATTTTTCTAAGAATTCGGATACTTGACCATTCGAATGTGCCTAATACGACCATGAACATAACGCCGGTAAGGGCTGCCAAGGGGATTTGTTCGATTAAACTACTGGCAAAGAGAATAAATACCAGCAGGAAGACTCCGGCAGAAACCCCGGATAAGCGACCTCTTCCTCCAGAGCGGATGTTGATAATACTCTGTCCGATCATGGCACACCCGCCCATACCGCCAAAAAAGCCCGCAACTACATTTGCAAATCCTTGCCCCAAACACTCGCGTGTGCTGTTTCCGCGAGTCTCGGTCAGTTCATCAATCAAGGTGAGGGTCATCAGGGATTCTATCAATCCGACAGCAGCGAGGATGAATGCAAAGGGGGCTATGAATTGAATTGTATCCCAATTAAGTGGTATTTTGAAAACAACTAGACTTGGAAGTTCTCCACCAATGGATGCCATATCCTTGACCACCAAGGTATCCAGGTTGAGACCTATCACGAGAAGGCTGACCGATAATATAGCAACCAGTGAAGAGGGTATTTGTGTCGTGAATTTAGGTAGCAAATAAATGATTCCCATGGTGAGAAATACCAAGCCTACCATGAGTGACATATCATTGCCCCCCAGTAGAGGAGAACCCGAGGTTGTCGGACTTTCCGTGAACATAGGGAATTGAGCCTCAAAGATGACGATGGCCAGGCCATTAACAAACCCAAACATGACGGGTTGGGGAATCAGTCTTACGAATCTACCCAACTTGAGGCATCCACATCCGATTTGGATGATACCCATGAGGATGACTGCGGCAAATAGATACTGGACCCCCATATCCGGTCCGAGGCCAAGGCTTTCCCCTTTTTCGTTTCCCAGAATCACAAGGGAAACCATTATTACGGCCAATGCACCAGTGGCGCCTGATATCATGCCAGGTCGGCCTCCGACAAGTGCAGTAATAGTACAGACCATGAAGGCTGCGTACAGTCCGATTAATGGGGATACACCGGCGATAATTGCAAAGGCTACCGCTTCCGGAACCAAGGCTAGTGCAACCGTTAGGCCAGAGAGGAGGTCGTCCTTGGCATGGACGCGATCGCCGAATTTACGATAGATTAATTTAAACACGTTATATTGAATTGATAGAAATAATGAGTGAGAACTCAGTCAGTTGTTGGGCATACAGGTATGGTATTGTTTACAAAACAACCACTCAAATCCATCCGGAAATACACCCAAAGTATAATCGCTACACGACTTGTCCTTTTAAAACAAGTCGATCTTTTGCTGATTCTCAAATTTGTTTTTTTAAACGCGAAATACCCCAAGAGTATCTCATGTAAATCCTATGAAATAATTCCCTGCTTTAATTACCTTATAACCATTTTATTTTGGGGTATTACGTTTATTTATCCTTGCAGTGGAACAGTAGCAGGAACTGACTTTTTTCATTGTTAATTAGTTCGACATTACACCATTTCAAAACACAAAGCCCTTAGTGTTTTGTTCATACTTTCATCTTCAATTTAGTCATTATATGAAACCAATCATTCAAATACTTTTTTGTGTATTCTTGATCTGCCCATCTTTTGCCGAACCTTTCAAAATAAAGGAGGATGCAAGAATCGTCCTGATCGGAAATGGATTGGGTGCACGCATGATACACTACGATCATTTTGAGGCAGGATTGCATCAGCGTTTCCCGAAGCATCGGTTATTTGTTCGCAACATGTGTGACGAAGGAAACACACCGGGTTTCCGCCCTCATTCCGCCCGCGGGAATCCATGGGCTTTCCCCGGGGCGGAGAAATTGCGAACACTTGAGGCCACCAAGGATCGTTGGGGTTCGGGCAATATCGGAACCGGAAGCTACAAGTCACCTGATGAATGGCTGAAGACCCTGAGACCCGATCTGGTAGTTGCTTTTTTTGGGTACGGTGAATCTTTTGATGGAGTGCGAGGCCTATCTGCTTTTCGGGCAGAATTGGAAGGGTTTGTACAGCATACCTTGTCAACTGCTTACAATGGGGAAAATGCTCCGGCGCTTGCCCTTGTTTCACCCATTGCATTCCAGGATTTATCAGCCATCCATGATACACCCAACGGCGTTGATGAAAACATAAACCTGGCCCTCTATGCCGGCGTCATTGAAGAAGTAGCTACAAGTTACAAGGTACATTTTGTGGATCTATTTACCCCCACCCAGAAATGGTTCAGTTCCAGTGATAAACCCCTCACCCGTGACGGGGCACTCCTGACCGAAAAAGGGTATGCAAAACTTGCTCCTGTCCTTCTTGACGGCCTCTTCGGCATGCTCACGCCTGCTGTAATTCCCCATTTATCCATTTTACGGAAATCGATTGCGGAAAAGAACTGGCTTTGGCTCAATTATTATAAGATCCCTAATGGTGTTCATGTTTTCGGGCGGAGACACAATCCCTACGGGCCAAAGAATTATCCAGCTGAACTCCGGAAGTTAGCTCAAATGATGGCTGTTCGGGATCAGGCCATATGGGCATCACTATCTGGCAATTCATTTGACTTGGCTGCCGGGGATGCAGCGACCGATGCCCTTCCGGATATGGGTGTAAATAAGGCGAAATATCTTCCTGTGGATGATGCGGTCAAGGCCATAGCTGTGCCTGAGGGATACAAGATCGAATTGTTTGCCTCCGAGCGGGAGTTCCCATTTCTTGCCAACCCGGTTCAGTTATCATTTGATAACAGAGGTCGCCTCTGGGTCTCTACCATGCCCAGTTATCCGCATTACCGTCCCGGTGATCCCAAACCTGATGACAAGCTGTTGATTCTCGAGGATACGAATTCAGACGGAAAGGCGGACAAGCAGACCGTTTTTGCCGATGGACTACACCTCCCGATGGGGTTTGAGTTCGGGTCGCATGGAGTCTACGTGGCCCAGGGGTATTCCCTCGTCCATCTGCGGGACACCAACGGGGATGGCAGGGCCGACTCAAGGGAGATCGTCCTTAGCGGCTTTGATGACCATGATACCCACCATGCCATATCCGCTTTTTGCGCAGATCCATCCGGTGCTATTATTATGGGGGAGGGGACTTTTCTTCACACCAATGTGGAAACTGCATATGGTACAGTAAGGAGTTCGAATGGTGGTTTCTTTCGTTACAATCCCGTGCGCCGACACCTTGAGCGGACTGTACGCCTCTCCATTCCCAATCCCTGGGGCATCGCCTTTGATGAATGGGGGCAGGATTTTTTTGCTGATACATCCGGTCCTGACATGCGCTGGATGCTTCCAGGTTCTGTACGGGTGGGATACGGCAGGTTTGCACCAACCCCAAAGAATCTTTTGTCCGTACGCGTTCGTCCGACTTCGGGCCTTGAGTTTGTATCAAGTCGTCACTTCCCGGATGAGGTACAGGGAGATATCCTGATCAATAACACCATTGG
>JABJCN010000150.1 GCA_018668635.1 Opitutia bacterium | reverse complement strand
CAAACATTGGCAGCGGTTTTATTATCAACATCGGAGGGAGATGAATCCTCTTCCCTGTAGTACCATGAATACTGGGGTGCCTTCGTGGCTAAAAAATCATTCTCGCGCCAGGCAATGCCTTCCTGGTTTAAGTCGCTCAAGGTATCCTCAAGGAAATAAACGTCCTTGCCATCAAAAATAGCTGCACGAAGTATCCCGGACGAAGTTGTTGGATAATACACATCCGCAACAAAATCATCCGCATAATGATAGCCGTACCAAGGCGTACTTTCAGAAAGATAAAGAACCCCTCCATCTTCCGTAAACTTATTGGTTCCAAGAAGTTGAAATCCATCCGGAACTTTTGGTCGAGCAACTAGGCTGGGGTTGGCAGGATTCTTATAGTCATAAACATCCAGAACCGAGGTGCCCCCTTGGTGTTGACTCAAAAACCACCTGTTGCCTGTGAATAAAGGAGGTTTGTGAAGCCCGTTGCTGGAATTGGCGGATTGAAATTGCCATGTGCGAGACAGGGTTTCAATGGAGCCATCGGACTGTGGCTGAACGGCCATTAGAAGTCGTGAGTATTTATACTCCAGATGGCTGTATGTTGCAGTTTCCAGAAGAGTCAAAGGGGGCATCCCCTGAACCATGATACCCTGCCATCCCCCCCCTTTATGGAAAAAGGCCAACCGATTAATCGTCCAGAAATCCTCGGAAAGCGGGAACTCTGTCACAGGCAATAATTCCATTTCACCGGGTACTTGAAAATCAACCATGAACAAGGTGAATTTTCTATCCTCCTCCATGCCCTCAAGGCTCCTGGATGATGAATTATAGTATACCCAGGACGATTGATTCATTTTCATCAGGCATAGCAACCGGGATGTTTTGGGTAACCAGGCTGTGTCCTGAAGTAAACCTGCCGGTAATTCCAGAATATTGATAAGGTTTTCCGGATCTGCAGCGCTGACAAGACGAAGTTTCGATCGTTGATTCAAGGAATAGGATTTTTCCACCTCAATAAGATGGTCTCCTACTTTATGCAGTTCATGGACCGGCCAGGATAAAGTGTGGTTTGCCACGATGGAGGGGCCGGATGAATCCCGCAGGTCAGCCACCAATAGTTCCTGCCCGGAAATTGAAACCATTAGGCTTCCGAGCATGGTGGCTCGACGGGCACGGACTTCATGAGGGACCTCCCCATCCTTTTGAAGATTATCACCCACAATGTTAACCTTTTGCATTGCGGTCTTGTAGAAATACTCCCCTGTTTCCCTATTCCAGTCCCTCGATTCATAGGGGACAATCAGGATATTTTCCCCGGGAAGATAGCCGACCGCCTTTTCATCCCAGTTTGCCTCGCTTGAGCTGTATTGTCCGGGTTCACCCAGAAAAATCCGGTCAAGCATGGTTGGGGTTTCTGGATTGGAGACATCAAATATGGAAATGGCGACCCGGGTATCCTCAACACCAACAGAGAGAAGGCGGTCTCCCCGAGGAATCAGGAAGGTGGACCATCCGGGAATCTCAAGCTCCCCAAAAACCTTTAGTTCTGCTGGATTGGAAAGGTCGACCACAAAAAGGGGATCTATCTGGAGAAATGTGACTACATAAAGGCGATCCCCGTCGAAGCGGGTTGCGTGCAGGGTCTCATTTTTCGCAAGTGACAAAGAGTCCAGAGGTTTATCTGTCAATTCACCACCTGTTGGAAGGTTGAATGTTTCAACGAGGCTGTGCCGATTTCTCCAGCTGCCATTCTCATAGGCTTGGGAAACCACGGTCAGGGTGTCATTGTGAATATGCATCTTGAACTTGTCGTTGACCCGACCTCCGGCCTTTACAGTTCCCAGTAACAGGGGAGGGGCCGCATCAACGATTTTAAACACATCGACCAGGTCACGGGCAGAATAGTAGTCCGTGTATTCCTGATGCCGGACGACAAGAAAGTGGGTACTCGTTGCAGCCACTTCCTTGGCTCTTGTTGGCAGGGGGCGTTCCTCGACCATGACAGGGGTGGAGGGAAGACTAAGATCAAGGGTGCACAAGTAGGCTTCTACAGAAACTCTGGATTCAATGCCTCCCCGAGCCATCGGTTCCATCCAGTTCCAACTCCAACCCCAATCGTACCAATGCCAGGACCCCGCATTGCAAACCAAGAACAATCGATGACCCACCATCCGGCTTTCCAGGATTTGACCCGGAAGCGATGTACGGGATACAACCTCAGCCTGATCGCCGGACCAATCCACCACCACCACCTCAGAATTGCCGGACAGGATTTCGTCCTCCGGGGTGACCCCTTCAAGATGCCGAGGTTGACGAAGAAGAAGAACCACACGCTTGTCCTCCAGTACATACATTTGCTCGCCCAAGGCAGGCATTCGAAGATGGGCCACACGGACAGGATCCCACGGTGTGGTCAAATCATAGACCTGAAGGCCCCGGTTTTGGTTGAAGAAAAACAGGGTATTGCCATCAACCTTCCAAATGTCGGACTCGACTGCCTCTGTAGTTGTGGATTTGTCACCTTCCGCCTGATCATTTTCTGATGACGGGGTATCAGCCATGGCCACTGAAGTTGTTTCATTTAAGTCTCTGGTGGATGAGCCAGTGAAAGATCGCTTTAGAAGCTTTTCCCCGCCATACGCATAAGCCTTGCGTCCCTTATAGTAGGTGTAGGGAAACGGATCTGATTTATTTGAAAGTAGACGAAATCGGTGAACCTCATTCGTAGGTATCTTTAGCTTTACCTGTGACGCACGCCCGGGTAAATGAAGAACTCGACGTGTATCCCACTTCCCGGTGACTGCATCAAGGACTTCCAATTTCACCCTTCGGGTTCCTTTCTCCACATCAAAGAGTGCCTCCTTCTCCTGTGCAGAAAGATCCGACAAGCCCGTGAAGGCATCCCAAAAAAATGTAATGGCAAGCAAGGTTGCCATCAAGTGTTTCAGTGGATTGTGGATCATCACTGGGGTTAAAAAAAGTTTCTATAAAGAATGGCAGGGCTTGGGACTACCAAACATCTAATGTATATTCATATCAAGTTTATCCGCAACCTGATTCAGAATATTTATCCAAGATGGATACGTCGCTGCACAAGAAGCGCACTACCAATCAAACGATTTAAAAGACGCTGCCAAGGTTCCGCATT
>JABJCN010000013.1 GCA_018668635.1 Opitutia bacterium | reverse complement strand
TGACGATTCCAAGACTGTAGCGCTAATCGGCAAGATCAGGCAAAACTACTTTGCAGCCATCTTGGTGATTTGCTGCTTCGAATAGGACTTGAAGGTGCCTTTGGTTGCCTTGGCCATTTCCTTCATCGGTGCCTCGGCCTGTTCATTGGGGATTCCAAATGCAATCGAGTTCACCTGAATTGTCCGGTTCTTCTTAACCTTTTCTACAGTCTCATGGGGATTCCTTGTGGACCCATCTGTCATGAAGAAAATAACCTGGGGACGTGGATTCATGGTGTAGGCCATATTGAAAGGATTGCGCCAATCAGTTCCAAAAGAAACGGGGGTTTCCATAATATGCTTCTGTAACCGGGACTTGGTACTCTTCGTACAGGCAAGCCATTTGGGAACGGGTGGTTTCCATCCTTTTTTTGGGCGAAAATTATGTGCATCACGACCAGGGCTGTCCCAATTAGTAGCAGCTTTCTTTGGATCTGTACCGGCGATAAAGGAAGGACCTGAAAAGAATATGAGGGAAACCTGTACGTTGCTGTTAAAGGTGGCCAGTGTCTTGATCAGCTCACGCTTCATGACCTTTAACTGGTCGGCTTTCATGGATGCTGAATAATCAATCAGGAAGGCAAAGCGGTTCCCCTTGGCCTTCATCCCAAAAAATGAAGCCATGTTCATAGCGCCAATATCCAAGCCCAAACCCATGTTCCCAACAGTCCCGGTTACCCCGACATCGGCCACCCCCTTGTCGAGACCAACCGTAAAATTCATGTCCGATACATCGATGTCCGACAAATCCGTCATCGCCACGATGGGCGAACGGGAGGAAGCGGATGAACTGCTCTTCTCCAGTTTCTTCTGCTTTACCTTCTTCTCGATCTCCTCCTCATCCAGTTGCATATCCACTGCGAGCTCGAAACCGGGGGCTTCCTCCTCCTCATGCTTGACAAATAGGACAATGACCGTGGCCAAGGCCAGGATCAATCCGGCGGAGGCAAGGCTGATCCCCCAGGAAATGGCCATCCACTTGTCGAACTTGGGTTTTCGTTCAGGCAAGCCTGAGGAGGGGGATTCCTCTCCCTCCATTCCTTCTTCAGGATAATATTCAACGTCACTCATTGGGAAAACAGTAAAAAGACAATGTACTACAATGCCACATCAACATTACAAAAAGCAAGCCTGCTTTAGATTTAAACAAGGGAACAAAAATCCCCAGCCAACCCGGCAAAGACAAGGAATCTACAAAACAAAACCTACAGTTTCGCCGCCATCTTGGCGATTTCCGGCTTCGTGTAGGCCTTGAAGGTGCCCCGGGTTGCCTTGGCCATTTCCTTCATCGGTGCCTCCGCCTGCGGACTTCCAATCCCAAATGCAATCGAGTTCACCTGGATCGTCCGGTTCTTCTTCACTTTCTCAACGGTCTCCTCGGGATTCCTGGTCGCCCCGTCAGTCATGAAAAAGATGACCTGTGGTCGAGGATTCATGGTGTAGGCCATGTTGAAAGGGTTGCGCCAGTCGGTACCCCCGGTTTTTGGGGTTTCCAGTATGTGCCCCTTGAGGCGTGACTTGGTACTCTTGGTACAGGCAAGCCACTTAGGAACCGGCGGCTTCCAGCCTTTCTTGGGAACATAGTTACTGAACCCGCCCCCCGGGTTCTCCCAGTTGGCACGAATCTGGTTGGGATCCTCCCCGGCAATAAAGGCGGGGCCGGAAAAAAATATAAGGGAAACCTGCACATTGCTGTTGAAGGTGTTCAATGTCTTAATCAGCTCATTTTTCATGACCTTCAACTGATCTTCTTTCATGGATCCCGAGTAATCAATCAGGAAGGCAAAGCGGTTCCCCTTGGCCTTCATCCCGAAGAACGAAGCCATGTTCATGGCCCCCATGTCCAAGCCCAAACTCATGTTCCCGACATTCCCCGTCACGCCGACATCAGCCACCCCCTTGTCCAGACCAACGGTAAAATTCATGTCCGAGACATCAATGTCCGACAAATTCGTCATCGCCACGATGGGCGAACGTGCGGAAGCTGACGAACTGCTCTTCTCCAGTTTCTTCTGCTGTACCTTCTTCTCGATTTCCTCCTGGTCAATCTGCATGTCCACCGCCAACTCAAAACCTGGAGCCTCCTCCTCGTCCTGCTTGACAAATAACACAATGACCGTGGCCAAGGCCAGAATCAGGCCTGCCGAGGCAAGGCTGATCCCCCAGGAGATGGCCATCCACTTATCAAACTTGGGCTTGCGTTCAGGCAAACCCGGGGAGGTTACTTCCTCCTCTTCAGGATAGTATTCGGCATCGCTCATGGCAGAAAAAGATGAAAAAGGCAGATACAGGCATCATTGCCAGAAACAGGAATAAATCAAGCCTCATGTAAGCTATAAAATTAGAGCAGGTATGTATTTTTTCATGACCCGTCACATATCCATGTAAACATTAAACCAAGGGCCAATCCCATAATCCATGGGGAAGGTTTAAATGTTTCTGAAACCAAGGATAAAGCCCGAAGGAAAGGACTCACCAAGAGCAGGAAAGTACTTTCCAACGGCAGGAAGGGCCGAACCAACGGCCGGAAAGCACCCTCCAACGGGAGGAAGGGGCTCACCTGCAACAGGAAGGCCCCCTCCAACGGCCGGAAAGACCCCTCCAGCGGAGGAATCAGCCGATTCCTCCTGCCTTATCGTTGTCTAAAACCCAAATCGGTACTTCGCTGAGGCGTGGGATGTGGGCCGCGCGTTCCCTCATCGCACTCCTCTCGCCGGGGTTCGGGGTTTCACCTCTCACCCCTTGCTCGCTTCGCTTCTCTTCGTTCACTTTTTTTCTGGGATAAAACTGAAGCCCACGCGAAAGCCGAGGTTGCTGCCCCGGTAACCCGGCCTGAACCCGAGGCGGTACGCCGACCGGCAGCTCAGGCCGTCGTGGAGCCAACCGCCGCCCCGTAACACGCGAAGCGAGCCTGCCGATGGACCTACAGGATCACTTGCTGAACCATCTGGATAGTCCCCATACCAATCCGAACACCACTCATATACATTCCCATGCATGTCATGGAAACCCCACGCGTTGGCCGGATAAGAACCGACATCCGTTGTCCTGCCCAGGTTTGGCCCCTTCGATGCCCCTCCATAAGGATAGCCACCATTGAAGTTCGCCTGTTTGCTGGAAAGAGTGTCCCCGAAGGCAGTCGCCGTAGTGGTTCCCGCACGGCAGGCATACTCCCATTGCGCCTCCGTGGGCAGGGTGTAGACCCAACCTTCCGGCAAACGCCCTGCTGTCTTCTCCATTTGTGTCAGTTTCTCACAAAACTTTATGGCATCGTCCCATGAGACCTTCTCCACCGGGCGGGTTGCCCCCTTGAATTGACTTGGCTTCGATCCCATTACCTTCTCCCACTGCTCCTGTGTCACCTCATACTTCCCCAGATAGAACCCCTTTGTCAGGGTAACCTCATGCCCGGTCTCGTTGTCCTGCCGATTCTTTTCTTCTGCAGGACTACCCATCTGGAATGTGCCCGGTTTGCACCAGAGCATATCCAGCTTAATATCAGGGATGAAGAAGGATTCACCCTTTGGCGGGGGTACGGTAAGGACAGGTTCAGTAGGTGCCTTGACCAGTTCCTTGGCCGGAGCCTTTTGCTCCTCAGTAGTGGGTGCCTCCGGTTTACTGCACCCAAAGAGGCACAAGCACATTAGGGCCAGCAGCAGGTTTTTATAATAGGATGACTTCATAATGCTGGAACCCTAGCAGGCACCTTGGGCTGTTCAATCATTTAGTGGAATGCCATTGCACTCCGGAGGGTCACTTCGTCTTTTCTGTCTGGAGACTGAGACGGAAGCCCACGCTGCCGCCCACGAAACTACTCCGGACGTGTGGGGCGTCCCTGCCCCGGTTTGCCGAGCGCATCCCCACACCGGAGCCTTGACAGCCGCCGCCACGAATGACCCGTTCCTTGCCGGTCGATGGACCGACAGGGTCCTGGACAGGCCCAACGGGATAGCCCGCATACCAGTCCAGGCACCACTCCCACGCATTCCCATGCAGGTCGTGGAATCCCCAGGGGGTGGCGGGATAATTGCCCACAGGTGTTACATTGCCCACGTTGCCATTGAAGTTTACCCGCTTGTCCGGGATCGTGTCCCCAAAGGAATAGGCAGTCGTCGTCCCGGCACGACAGGCATACTCCCACTGCGCCTCCGTCGGCAGGCTGTAAGCCTTTCCCCCCATCCGTTTTCCCGTTTTGGTGACCCAGCCTTTCGGTAACCGGCCTGCCGCCTTTTCCTTCGCTGTCAGTTTCTCGCAGAACATCATGGCATCCTTCCATGAAACCTGCTCGACCGGTAGGGTTGCACCCTTGAAAGGACTGGGGTTCGTTCCCATGACCTGCTCCCACTGTTCCTGGGTCACCTCGTATTTGCCGAGCCAGAAACCCTGGGTCAGGGTAACCTCGTGCAGGGTCTCATCAGGTTCCCTGCCCTTTTCACCATCCGGACTGCCCATATGGAAGGGCCCCGGCTTGCACCAGAGCATATCGAGCTTGAGACCGGGGATGGTGTAGGGGCTCCCGGAGACAGGCTTGGTAAGTAGGACAGGTAAGGAGGATGTCTCGACAGGTGGGCTTTGGGGAGCCTCGGGTTCCCCGGTGGTGGGTGTCTTGAGGGTCTCTCCTGCTGGTGTCTTGGATGGTTCACTAGCGGGAGCCTCGACCGCTTCATTAACGGGTGAATTCGGTTCCCGGGTAATGGATGCCTGTGCCTCAACTGGCTCACTTTTCGGTGACTTTGTTCCCTCAGTAGTTGGAACCTCAACCGGTTCCTTGGGAGAGACTTCCGGTTTACTGCATCCAAGGAGCCCCAGACACAAAAGGGCAAAAGAAATGACCGGGGACTTCATCCCTGTAAGCTGATCCATCCCAAGGTAGAGTCAACCACGACTGCAGATGAGGATGCGGGTATTGGAGACCAGGAGATTTTTATCATAAATATCAAAAAAACGACAACGGCTCAACCCGGACCAACCTGATGAGTCTGGCCTAATCACAAACGCGGCATGGAAGCATGATGGCGTCCTTCATCCCGTGGATGATCTTCTTGTCCGACGGGCAGACGGTGGCGAGGATGCCCGTCAACTCGACGGAGTCTCCCTGGACAAAGAAATAAGGGCAAAGGCGAACCCGGCCCTGCATGGAAGAGAGGTCCCCTTCCGGCGTGAAGACCGGATGCTCAATGCGGGCGGGCTTGTGGTATTCCTGAAGGATGTGGAGGTTATCACCGGACATACGGAGTGCCTGATGGATGGCATGCCCCCACTGCACACGGGAACTGTCGCTTCCAAGGATCACGCTACGCGCGCCCCATGCGGTCTCATGGTAGCCACTGATTTTAAGGATCAAGTTGCGCTCCTTCTGTGAAGCGTTGACAAGCTGCCCCCAGTCATGGATCGGCTTGCCTCCCACCCACGGGGCATCGAGGACTGCACCCGGCGGCAGGTCATGGTGATCCATAATCCAAGTCCGGGGCACGATCTTTTGAAAAACCCTGTTGGACCGGCGGTCCATGGACTCCTTCCAGAAAGCGGCAAGGCGATGGTGGTGAAAAAGGCCGAGGTTGAGCTTTTCCTCCTGGAAGTGGCGCATGGGAGGGGTAAGCTTCACATGGTCTGTCTCAACGACTTTCTGGATGTATTGGGCTTCCGGAATGTTCGGGAGGTCGAAAAGCTCAAAAAAGCGGTAAATGATATCGATCTTCTCGGGATTGCCATCGATGTCGACGCAGAGGGAATTACCGAGTGGCATGACATCCTCCGGGGCAAAAACAAATACGCGGCGTCCTTCGCGCTGGAGTTGAGTGGCAATCCACTCCATCTCAGGTCGGTAGGTGGCGGCTTCCTCACTGACAAGGATGGCAATGAATGGCAGGCCAAGGTCGGGTCGCTGGGCCGCCAATCCATTGTAGAAACCCTTGAGCATCTTGTCTGTGGAACCGATCGTCTCATCTGATTCGTAGAGGCGGTTGAGAAAAGCAGTCAGGCCAATACCCCCGGGAATGGAGTCCAGCTCCGTCAGGGCAAAGCCATCCTCCGTCATGAGCAGGTCCGGACGCAGGACAAACGGCATCCCTCCGACAACAGACTCGTGCATCCCGTGATCGATCAACGGCTGTGGTTTCCCCCGGTCCAGGTACCCGGCGGTCCACGGAGCAATGAGTTCTTCATTGCGAAGTAGGTTCTTACCATTGATGGACTTGGTATACAGAACATCCACTGCCCTCTGGAATGCAACACAAGCCTGGCCGATGGACTCGATCTCCTTAACCTGCTTGGCAGTCAATGGGAAGGCCTCCGGCGAAAGCCTCCATGTCTTTTCAGCAAAGAGTGACTGATCCGCGAAGGCCTGACTCAGGGAAGCGCATGAGAGGCCCCCGGATGTCTCCTGATCACTCATCCGGCTGGATATCCTTGTTGCGCTGGGTCGGGCAACCGGCTCGGAGCCAGCCGTGGATAAAGTCATCAATCTCTCCATCCATCACCGCATCCACGTTGGATGTCTCCACACCGGTGCGAAGGTCCTTGACCATCTGGTAAGGTTGAAAGACATAGCTGCGAATCTGGTTACCCCAGCCGATCTCGCCCTTCTCCCCGTAGAACTTCTCCAATGCGGCGCGCTTTTCATCCTGTTCGTGCTCAAATAGGCGGGACTTTAGAGTCTTCATTGCCGAATTCTTGTTCTTGTGCTGGGAACGTTCATTCTGGCAGGTGACAATGATACCGGTCGGGCCGTGCGTAAGTCTGACTGCAGAGTCAGTCTTGTTTACATGCTGACCACCTTTTCCGCTGGCGCGATAGGTGTCGACCCGGATGTCCTTCTCATCGAGATCCACCTCGTCAGTCTCCTCTAGTTCGGCGATGACATCGACCGAGCAGAAGGAAGTGTGGCGACGACTGTTGGAGTCAAAGGGACTGATGCGAACCAAACGATGAACACCGCGTTCGGCCTTGGCATAGCCATAGGCATTGATGCCTTCGATACGAATGGTAACGCTACTGATTCCTGCTTCCTCACCGGGATGGTATTCCTGGGTCTCAACCTTGAAATTGTTGCGTTCGGCCCAACGAGTGTACTGACGCAAAAGCATACCTGCCCAATCACAAGATTCAGTGCCACCAGCCCCGGCATTGATGCTCATAATCGCGGCATTGCGATCGAACTTCCCGCTCAGGAAGGACTCGATCTCGAGAACATCAACCTCCTTGGTAAGATCGGCAGAAACCTGCTCCACCTCGGCAAGGGTGTCCGGATCCTCGTCAGACTCCTCGTAAAGCTCGAGTAGGACCTCCATATCTTCGACCTTGCCTTGAAACTCTCGAAGCTTGGTGGTTATGCGTTTCAATTCCGCCGCCTCAGACATGACCCCCCGAGCCGTGTCCTGATCATCCCAGAAACCGGGTGCTGTCATCCGGGACTCCAGTTCCTCTATCTGTGTAAGTTTTTTATCGACGTCAAAGATACCTCCAAAGATACCCTGCCCTCTTGATGATTTCTTCTATCTGGGAACGTGTTTCTGG
>JABJCN010000014.1 GCA_018668635.1 Opitutia bacterium | reverse complement strand
GCCCAGATGGCACGTGGCAAGGTGACGGTTTACGAAGGTGGCCTGCGGGTTCCCTTTATTGTCAGATGGCCCGGTTCCACCAAGTCGAATCATCGTTCCAAGGCTTTGGTCTCGACCATTGACCTCCTCCCAACTTTCATGGACGCAGCGGGTACGCCTGTTCCGACAGGATTGCCGGGCAAGTCCTTGCGGTCCGTTTTGAAAGGTGATTACGCATCGGGAGAATCCTTTCGCAAATACTTGGCATGCGAACGCAACTGCGATGCCGCCCGACATACCTTCCCCCAGCGCACGATACGCGATTCGCAATATAAATTGATTCACTCGCCAATTCGTGACAGGGAAGACCCGGCGGCCCGCTATTACCGGAATCATGGAGCCTCCCACTGGGCCGGTTGCTTGACCGATGAGGAACTGACCGGAGCCTCAAAGCAAACAAAGTTGGGTTATGCACGCTGGCTGAAACCACCTGAGTATCAGCTCTATGATTTATCTGCCGACCCACACGAGTGGACAGATCTTTCAAATGACACGAAGCACACAGAGGCAAAGCGCCGACTGCGAACAGCTCTGAAGGAATGGCAGGCAGATACTCGTGACCCTATCTCCGACCGAGAAAAACTGAGCATGCTGATGATAGAGAACGACGCTGTTTTCAAAGCCGGACGAAGGTGGCCCGAGGAAGGCTGGCAATATTTGAAATATCTTGCCCCTAGGGAATCAACATCTTTGCCGATTTTTCGCGCCGGCTCAGACAAGCCCGGCGCGCATAAATACGAGAACTACCGGGAGCCAGTTGTCGTGCGCACCAGCTCAGGACGCCTCATCGTGGGGGTACAGGCCGGTAATCGATTGAGCTGGCCTGAACGCTCGGGCCAAGACCTCGTCATCCGAACCTCAGACGACAATGGCAAGACCTGGAGTCCAATGATCGTAGCCGCCGAACATGGGGATTACTCATGCCAATGTCACGGTCTGGTCTACGATGAGCAAATCAATCGCGTCCTTTTTCTCTACACCGTTTACAACTGGAATTACAAGACGGTCGGCAAAGGTCGGGGAGGTAAATACACCAAACCGGTTTACGAAAAGCTTGCCGTCTCGGGAAAACCCTTTGTTACTTCGTACCTGGTCCACAGCGACGATGAGGGACTGACTTGGAGCAAACCTCTTGACATAACAAAACAGGTGGGAAAACAAGCTCATTTCGGGGCCAGCGAAGGAAGGCAGGTGACTTTGGGGAAACACCAGGGACGCTTGCTCATAGCTGGAAGCCGAATGGATCTCGACGGCAAGGGAAGCATAACGGCCAAGCATCCGGGTGTCTGGAAAAGCGATGACCATGGCAAAACGTGGACCTTGTCGATGATTCCCCTCGATTCAGAAGTGGCCACGCCCCGAAACGCATCCAGCGAGGCTCGCATCACCGAGCTCCATGACGGACGCCTTTTGTACAATGAAAGAACCCGAAACACGGGTCGGCATCTGGCGTGGAGCAAAGACGGTGGAGAAACTTGGACCAGGACACGCCAAAGCACGGATTTGAGAGTTACGCAATGTAACGGATCCATGGTCACGCTTCACGATGCCGATGGTCGATTGACCAGCAAGGTCCTGTTCAGCATCCCGTCTCCCGGCGGCCGTTCGGAGGGCCTTGTATGCGTTTCCCATAATGGCGGAAAAACATGGCCCAAGACCAAACAGGTAACGCAAGGCTTCTTTGCCTATTCCGCACTGATTCAGCTCGATTTGAAAACAATCGGTCTCTTTTATGAGACCAATCGCTACAAAGACATCCGTTTCGTAGCCTTGCCTTTGAAAAATATAATAAACTAGGACATGAAACTAACAGGTCTCATCGCAGCACCACACACTCCATGCAATACTGACTACTCACTCAATCCGGAAGCAGTGGCCAAACAGGCTTGGCACCTTTCGAATACAGGAGTCAAAGGAGTCTTCGTCGGGGGCACCACGGGCGAGTGCCATTCCTACTCAACGGAAGAGCGCATTGAGCTATTCAAGGCATGGGGAGATGCCGCGAAAGCAAACGATCTTGTGAATATCGCTCACGTCGGCCACAACAATTTGCCTGATGCTCAAGCCTTGGCGGAAGCGGCTCAGGAATCGGGAGCGGATGCCATCGGGGCGATGGCTCCAAATTTTTTCAAACCAGGCTCGGTTAAAGAGCTCCTCGACTGGTTTGCCCTCGTTACGGAAGTGGCCTCGGAACTCCCCTTCTACTTCTACGATATCCCAGGGATGACCGGAGTAAGCCTAGATACGGCAGAGTTTCTTAGAAATGGACGAGACCGCCTCCCCTCCCTAGCCGGCGTCAAGTTCACCAATCCGGACCAAGAATTATTGGCCGAGTGCATGCAGATGGAAAGCGGGTCCTTCGATATTTTGTTCGGGACGGATGAAAAACTAATTGAGGGACTTCAGCTCGGTTGTCACGGAGCCGTTGGAAGTAGCTACAATTTCGCTGCGAATATTTATCATCCGATCCTTGATGCTCATGAACAAGGAGATCTTGAAACCGCCAAGCTCTGGCAGGACCGCTCGATCAAAACGATAGACACCATTGCTGCCCACGGCTACCTGTCGGCCGCAAAAATGGTCATGAAGATGATTGGAGTGGATTGCGGTCCTGCTCGTCCTCCCCTGCCCAGTCTGACCGAACCCGATGGCTCAGCACTGGAGAAGGAGCTTAAAGAAATTGGTTTCTTCGATTGGATCGCATGACCCCGGAGCGACAGCAAGAACTTCTTGCCGTCTATCGTGACGGACTACTCAAGGACACCCTCCCCTTCTGGTTACCAAGAAGTATCGATAAGGAACATGGCGGGTTTCTCCTGATGCGGGATAGGGACGGCTCGGTACTGGATACGGATAAAGGAATGTGGCAGCAATGTCGTTTCACGTGGTTATTGGCAACCCTCCACAATTATATTGATCCCCGTGAAGAATGGCTGAATACAGCCATACATGGTATCAAATTCATTGGCAAAAATGGCTTCGATGACGATGGAAGGATGTGGTTCCATGTGAGTCGTGATGGGAAACCGATACGCAAAAGACGGTACGCATTTACGGAAACCTTTGGAGCAATCGCATATTCAGCCCTGGCAAAGGCCACAGGAAAAAGTGAATTTTCCAACAAGGCCATCGATCTCTTCCATCTTGCCAGGCAACATTTCAAGGACCTCTCGCCTGACAATCCAAAGTTTACGAAAACGCGGCCATCAAAGTCCATCGGTTCCCCGATGATCCAGATGTCGACGGCCCAAGAACTCCGGACCAATCTGGGAGACCAATCTTTCACAACTCATATTGATGAAGCGATCGATGAAATTCGTAACGACTTTGTTAAACCAGACATCGGTTGCGTAATGGAAACGGTTGCCATCGATGGTTCAATCCTTGACCACTTCGATGGACGTACCCTCAATCCTGGGCATGCGATTGAGTGCGCATGGTTTATTCTGGCAGAGGCTCAGTGGCGTAACAATGATCCTGAACTGATACATCTCGGATGCCAGATGATCGACTGGATGTGGGCTCGTGGATGGGATGATGAATACGGGGGTATTTTATATTTCAGGGATATCCATGAAAAACCTGTCCAGGAATACTGGCATGACATGAAATTCTGGTGGCCTCACAATGAAGCAATCATTGCCTCCCTACTGGCCTGGATCCTCACAGGTGATGAGAAGTATGCGAACATGCACAAGAAGGTCCATGATTGGGCCTACAGTCACTTTCCTGATACTGAGCATGGCGAATGGTTCGGTTACCTGCACCGAGATGGCAACCCTTCCGTAACTCTCAAGGGAAATCTATGGAAAGGGCCTTTCCATCTTCCGCGGATGCAACTCGTTTGCTGGCAACTGCTTGAACAATACGCTAGGATAAACCAAGCGCTACTTTAACCTCGCTAAATTTCTCAACAGCAAAGGCAAGATCTTCCTTGCTGTGGGTAGCGGAGACTTGAGTACGAATACGGGCCTTGCCCTCCGGGACGACGGGGTAGGAAAAGGCTATGACGTACACGCCTTTTTCGAGCAGAAGATCGGCAAAACGGACGGCCTTGGCCGCATCCCCGAACATAACGGGGGTAATGGGATGTTCGCCCGGTAGAATTTCAAACCCTTCCTTCTCCATGGCCTCCCGGAAAAAGCAGGTATTTTCCTCGAGCCGATCGCGCAATTCAGTTGAGGACTCGAGTAAGTCAAGCGCTTTGATGGATCCGGCCGCAATCGCTGGGGCCAAGGTATTCGAAAAGAGATAGGGCCGGGAGCGCTGGCGGAGAAATTCGACGATCTCCCTGCGCCCGCTTACGTATCCACCACTAGCCCCGCCCAAGGCTTTGCCCAACGTTCCGGTCATGAGATCGACCCGGTCCATCACCCCGTGGTGCTCGTGTGTTCCACGGCCGTTCGTTCCCATGAACCCGACAGCGTGGGAATCGTCCACCATGAGCAGGGACTCGTGTTGTTCCGCCAAGTTGCAGATGACCGGAAGATTGGCGAGGTAGCCGTCCATGGAAAATACGCCGTCAGTAACGATCAGCTTGCGTCGGGACTCGCCAGCACTTTCGAGCTGGTTGCCCAGATTCTCCATGTCATTGTTACCGTAACGGAAACGCTTGGCCTTGCAAAGGCGGACTCCGTCAATGATCGATGCATGGTTGAGGGCGTCGGAAAAGATCGCGTCCTCTTTATTGAGAATCGTCTCGAAAAGGCCCGTGTTGGCATCGAAGCAGGAGGAGTAAAGGATGGTATCCTCCATTCCGAGAAAGGCGGAAAGGCGTGCTTCCAGTTCCTTGTGGAGCGACTGTGTCCCGCAGATAAAGCGAACGCTGGCCAAGCCATAACCCCATTTCTCGAGGGCATCCCGGGCGGCCTTGACCACTTCCGGATGATTGGCCAGGCCGAGGTAGTTGTTTGCGCAGAGGTTGAGTACGGGGGAACCATCACCCACTTGAACGTGGGCAGCCTGAGCTGTTTCGATTACACGTTCCGACTTGTAGAGGCCGGCTGAGCGGATTTCCTCCAGTTCATGTTTCAGATCGTCTTTGATCTTACCGTACATCCTACCACTCCAAAATGACTTTCCCACTGTTTCCGCCCAAGGCGGTATCGAAACCGTCTTCGAAATCGGTGAAGTTAAATCGATGGGTAATGATCGGTTTGAGGTCCAGTCCACTCTCCAACATGACGGTCATCTTATACCAGGTCTCATACATTTCCCGGCCATAAATTCCTTTGATGGTAAGCATGTTGAAGACTACGATGTTCCAGTCGATGGCCATTTCCTGCTCTGGAATGCCAAGCATCGCGATCTTTCCGCCATGGCACATATTTGCGAGCATGTCATTGAACGCCTGAGGGGAACCACTCATTTCCAAGCCGACATCAAAGCCTTCCTCCATGCCCAGTTCCTTTTGAATTTCGGGAAGTTTTTCCTTTGAAACGTCAACCACCCGGGTCGCTCCCATTTGCTTGGCCAACTCCAGGCGGTAAGGGTTCAGGTCGGTGACCACAACGTGCCTGGCCCCGGCATGGCGGGCGATGGCTGCAGACATGGCCCCAATGGGCCCCGCTCCGGTGATCAGTACGTCTTCCCCAAGAACATCGAAACTGAGGGCTGAATGAACGGCGTTGCCGAAGGGGTCGAAAATGGACGCGATGTCGAGATCTATTCCCTGCTTGTGAGCCCATACATTGGTCTGGGGCAGGGCGATATACTCGGCAAAGGCTCCGGGCCTGGTAACTCCAATCCCGGCAGTATCCGCGCAAAGGTGGCGCCTGCCAGCCATGCAGTTCCGGCAGCGTCCGCATACGACATGCCCTTCTCCGCTTACAAACTCGCCCGGTTTGAAGTCGGTCACGTCGGATCCGACCTCCACAATCTCCCCAACGAATTCATGACCGACGATTAGGGGTACGGGAACGGTCTTGCTCGCCCAGTCGTCCCACTTGTAAATGTGCAGGTCGGTCCCGCAAATGCCGGCCCGGTCCACTTTAACCAGTATGTGATGGGGGGCAACCTCGGGTTGAGGTACTTCCTCCAGCCAAAGACCCACCCCTGCTTTCTTTTTAATAAGGGCTTTCATCGGTTGATGAGGTTCGGCGTGGTGCTATGGTTGTAATCCATTATTACAATAGGAAAGTATCTTTCCATTAGAGCAAGGAAAAGACGTCTTGTGAAGAGTTTTCGGGGAGGATTGCTCAGTAGTCCTTGCCCGCCCAACTATTGAGGACGGAACGTTGCCAGTTTTCGAGAGATTCTTTCATCCTAGTGACCCTGGCACGTTCTTTTTCACTTAAGTCGGTGGTTTCCATCGGATCTTTTTTCAGATCATACAGTTCGTAGATGACTTTGTCCTTTTTTTCGATGCGGTGAAGTTTCCATGGCCATTCGTTCCATGCGGCATGGCCCTCCAGGTCCGTCCTGTCAAAAGTTGGGAATTCCTTCACGTTCTTGAGAATGCGTTCCGGGTGTGGGTTTGGCTTGCCTGCTTTGTCCGCCTCCATGAGAGCCTTGATTATCCGGTCGCTCCAGGTGCTCTGACCATTGCGAAATCCATGCCAGAATCCCATGGGTGGTCGTATCCGTTTCTTTCCTTCCAGAACCGGAATCAGGTCGATGCCGTCCAGAACCGGTTGTTTGTCCGGTTGATTGATACCCGCAACCGAGAGAAAGGTTGGATATAAATCGGAGGAAAAGGCCGGGGTATCAATATTCTTGGGGGGAAACCGTCCGGGCCACTCGAGTATGGCTGGCACTCGCAGACCGCCCTCATAAATACTTCCCTTTTTGGCCCGACCTCCCGAGGACTCGGTGACCAAACCTCCGTTGTCACTGCAGTACAGAAAGAGAGTATTTTTTTCGATGCCGAGCTTGCGGAGGTGTTGGCGCAAGCGCCCGACCTGCTGATCGAGCAGGGTAATCTCCCTAAAGTAACCGGGCAGTTTGGTTTTTTGGTTTTTGTAGAGGGTCGCCGCGTTCTTCATTCCCTGAGGAATCTCTGGATGAGGATTGTGCGGGGAAGGGAACCAGGTAACGGTGAACATCGGCTTGTCTCCGTCCTTGTGCTTGCTCAGGAACTCAAGGGTTGCATCCATCGAGATCACGGTGCCCGCGCCCTTTATTTGCAGGTATTTGCCATTGCGGCTGAGATAGGGATCGTTGTCGAAGAAGTTCAACCCGGAAAGCCACTCGTCGAATCCGGCCCCTCCCGGGGAAGTGGGACTGTTCGGTTGAACCGATCCGATGTGCCACTTGCCGAAATGTCCCGTGACGTAACCGGCCTTGCCCAATTGCTCGGCGATGGTCAATTCGTCCGGTCGCATGTAATGGCCATGATTGGGCACGTTGGTCCGGAAAGGATGCCTGCCGGTCATTACGCTGGCCCTGGTCGGAGAACAGACTGGGGCACTGGCATAGAAGCGGTTGAAGACAACCCCGCTCTTGGCCATTCGATCCAAGTTTGGGGTCTGGACGAACGGATGACCGGTGAAGCCACAATCTCCATAGCCATGATCATCCGCCATGACGAGAACGATATGAGGTCGTGCCTTCGCCAAGGTTGTGATGGTCGGAATCAAGAGGAGCGTTATGCCGAAAAGCAATAGTCTGTTCATGGCTTTAAAGTGAAGCCTAGACCAAGACTGAGAGCAAAAGAATTTTTCGGAATACGGAAACCTAGGCGATCAGTTTCTTGACGGCATGGTGGGGTTCGACCCCGGTTAACCGGAAGTCCAACCCCTGAAACCGGAAGGAAAGACGGGTGTGGTCGATGCCCATCAATTGCAAAATAGTGGCTTGCAAATCGTGCACGTGAACGGGGTCCTCGGTGACATGGAAACCGAGCTCGTCAGTCTGTCCCAGGGTGATGCCGGGTTTGGCTCCACCACCCGCCATCCACATGGTGAAGGCTTGAGGGTGATGATCGCGACCGCCACTGCGCTTGAGTGCGGCACTGGCCTCGACCATGGGGGTACGGCCGAATTCTCCACCCCAGACCACCAAGGTGTCCTCCAGCATGCCGAGCCGCTTGAGATCCTGAACGAGAGCGGCGCTCGCCTGATCGACTTGCTTGGCTTGGTTCTTGACGTTTCCCTCGACGTTGGAGTGAGCATCCCAGCCGGAATGGTAAAGCTGAATGAAACGGGTTCCCCGCTCGGCGAGACGGCGGGCAAGCAGGCAATTGCTGGCGAAATCGGATTTCCCTTTTTTAACTCCGTAGAGATCGAGGGTCTCCTGGCTCTCCTTGGAGAAGTCCATCAGCTCGGGAGCCCGAGCCTGCATCCGGTAGGCCATCTCGTAGGCCTCGATCCGGGCGTTGACCTCGGGGTCCCCCATCGCTTGATGAGTCCCCCGGTTGAGCTTGCTCAGCAGGTCGAGGGTTTGGCGCTGAGCGGTCCGGTCGATCCCCTTAGGGTTGGTCACATGGAGAATCGGGTCGGCCCCTTCGCGGAAAGGAACTCCTTGATGCTCGGAAGGAAGAAAGCCTGATCCCCACATGGCGGATCCTCCGCTCAGGTTCCCCCCGCTTCTCATGACCACGAAGCCTGGCAGGTCGTCGGCCTCACTCCCGATTCCGTAGCTCAGCCAGGAACCCATGCTGGCCCGACCGGGGATACCGCTTCCGGTGGTCATGAACAGCTGAGCGGGAGCATGGTTGAAATGGTCTGTATGCATCGACTTGACGAAGGTCATGTCGTCAGCGATCTTGGCCAAGTGAGGGAGGCGATCGGAAAGTACGGCGCCTGACTGCCCGTGCTTGGCGAAGGGGAAGCGTGGTCCCAGAACGGCGGCGTCCGGCTGGATGAAGGCATAGCGTTGCCCCTTGATCACGGAGGGCGGAATGGGCTTGCCCTCGATTTCCTTGAGCTTGGGCTTGCTGTCAAAGAGCTCGAGCTGGCTGGGAGCTCCCGCCATGAAGAGATAGATCACCCGCTTGGCTTTGACCGGAAAGCGCATGAAGCCGGGCTTGCCCGAAGCCCCGAAGGATTCCTTGGCCAGCAGGGATGCGAGGGCGATCTTGCCGACGCCAATTCCGCAATCCTGAAAAAAGTGACGGCGTGTACGATGGAGGAGTGAAGGAACGTTCATGGCTTGGTGATGGATTCGTCCAGATTCATGATGGCCCGTGCGAGGAGAACTTTTCCTGCAAGCTCGGGGGTTGCCTTCTTATCGGCGGCGATTTCCCCGGGTTTGAGTTCTCCTTTGGTCAGGCGTTCGATTTGCTGGTCCAGGTAGGCTTGAAGAGTCTTTGTTTCTTCCGGGCTTGGAGGGCGGGTGAGGAAGCGCCGGAAGAGAGTGAGGACGGGATCCTTTTTTTGCAGGTGAACCTCTTTGCCCACGGCTCGGGCGAGTTCAAGGAACATCTCGTCGTTGAGGAGTGTGAGGGCTTGGAGTGGCGTGTTGCTCCGGTCACGCCGGGCCAAGCAGTTTTCGCCCGAGGATCCATCGAAGGTCATATATCCGGCAAAAGGAGCGGTCCGCTTAAAGAAGGTGTAGACCGAGCGCCGGTAACGATCTTCCCCCTTTGATGCGTTCCAGCCTTTGTTACCGAAGGCATGAGCCAAAACACTGAGCGGTTGCGGAGGGTAAACTCCCGGTCCGAACATCTTTGAAGAAAGTTTTCCACTGGCGGCCAGCATATGATCGCGGATCAATTCGCCCGACAGGCGGAAGCGCGGGCCACGGGCAAGCAGGCGGTTTTGCGGATCAAGGTCCAGCAGTTTCTTCGAGACTTTCGAACTTTGGCGATAGATCGAGCTGGTCACGATCAGTCGGTGGAGTTTCTTGAGGGACATTCCGTTCTTTCGGAACTCAACGGCCAGCCAATCCAAAAGTTCGGGGTGATCGGGTGCGGGCGCCTGGGTGCCAAAGTCTCCGCTGGTCCGGATCAAACCATAGCCAAAGAAGGAACGCCAGGCCCGGTTGACCGTAACCCGGTCACCGAGTGGATTATCGGTGCTGACCAACCAACGGGCGAATTCCAGACGGTTGGCAGGCTCATTTCGATTCTGCAAATTAAATATTTCAGGGATACCGGAAGGCACCTCATGTTTTGGGTTGGTGTATTCCCCGCGATGCCTGAGTTTCGTAGGTCGGGGGTTGTCCTTCGGTCTTTCGAGCATGATCAACGTGTGATTGGGCTTAGGCAGGCGGTTACGCAATTGGGTGATTGTATTTGGTTTTTTGGCAGGGCCTTGAGTGGAAAGGTTTAAGCTTCCCCATGGCTTGTCTCCATATTTTCCAACTACGACCGCAGGCTGAGCATTTTGAAGATCCTGGGTGTACCAATCCTTTGATTTTGAATTTGAAAGTTGGGGAACGAATTTCCAACTCGCATCCGAAGCGACTCGCTGGGTTTTTCCATTTTTTGATTTGAGCGAAAGCTGGGCAATCAAACCCGCAAGGCCTGCTTGATTGGAAGCTTTGGCGGTGAGGAAATTGGCGCCTTTTCGAAAATGCTTTTTTAACGTGGAAGTGACGGGCTTGCTCCACAAATCCGTTGACCCGATCGCGTGTCCGTTGAGAAAGAATTCAACCTTGTCGTCACAGGTAAAAAAGATTTCGGCGGACTCTGGAATTTCCTGCAGTTCGAATCGCTTGGAAAAGAAGAGAGTTTCCTTAGGTCGGTTGCTTTTGGCATTCCAAATCCATTGGGTGGACTTGCCGACGGTTTCCTTGTTTTGAGCAATAGGCTTTTCCAAGTAAACTTTTTCGAGGTAAAGGGAACGCAGGCTGGACAAGTCCATGGGGGACGCTTGCTTCTTGAGACTGAGGACACGTTCCATTTCAACTCCCAAGCTTTGAGCTTTCGGTTGTTTGGCAGTCGAACTTGCCGAGATTCGAAAACGACCCAGACTAACCACAAAGTGACGCTCGAATAGCATTTGAATGGAGAAGGTCGTATTTGCTGGAATCGGCTTTCCCAATGGAAGAATCAAGTGGTTTGCTTTGCCCTGCTGTCCTGCGGTGGACCAACCTGATGACCCATCCCCATCCGTTACATTCGAGGCCTTGGCCGAGCCTCCGCCAATGCTGATCTTGCCGAAAGTGCTCGTTGGGTTGATGATCTCCTGTTTTTTCCCGTTTGCATGAACGGAGAATTCACTGAGAAAGAAGTCACCTTTTCGCCCTTCGTAGTAACATCGACCCGGACCGCGGTTGGGGAGGCGGTCATCGGGAAGAACTTCCAACCTAAGGGCGGTGATCGCTTGTTGGCTTGTGAAATTGAGATCGAATACATCCCGCTTGGTCACGTCCCCGGAGGAAAAGATCGAGCCGTCTTCAAGCACTTCAAGCTTGGGGAGATTTGTTTTCATGGAATCCGGCTCAAGTGTACGCCAGGGGGTGGCTTTCGGCTCTTCGGTCTTTCGCCAAGTGGCAAAGGCCTGCTCAAAGTCAGGGTTGTTCTTTTGGATGTCTTTGATCTTTTGATCGATTTGTTTTTCAAGGTCGGACTTTTGCTTTGTTTGAGCGTCGGTATAGAGGAGGAGATCGGGCTCGTCCACGTTATCGAGCAAACCCATCAACCCGTAATACTCGTCATGGGTGATCGGATCGTACTTGTGGGTATGGCACTGGGCACAACCGGTGGTCAGTCCCATCCAAACCGTTCCGGTTGTGGCGACCCGGTCAACCGCAGCGTAAAAACGGAATTCGAGGGGATCGATCCCACCTTCCTCGTTCAACTGGGTATTCCTGTGGAATCCCGTTGCTATCTTTTGGTCATTCGTGGCGTTGGGCAACATGTCTCCTGCTAGTTGCTCGATAGTGAACTGGTCGTAGGGCATGTCAGCGTTGAGGGCACGGATGACCCAGTCACGGTAGGGCCAGATGTTGCGGGGACGGTCTTTCTCGTACCCGTTGGTATCAGCATAGCGGGCGAGATCGAGCCATTCACGAGCCCATTTCTCACCATAGCGAGAAGACTTCAGCAAACTGTCAACGAGGTTCTCATAGGCATTGGGCCCCTTGTCATTAACAAATTTATCAGCTTCAAGAGGTGTTGGTGGCAACCCGGTCAAGTCAAGGTAGAGACGGCGGATCAAGCTGTAGCGATCAGCTTCCGGAGAGGGTTTAAGGTCATGCTTTTCGAGATTTTCGAGAACGAAGGAATCAATTTCGTTTCTCGCCCACTTCGAATCTTTTCCGGGAGGAGCGAGGGCAACGGGGGGGACAAATGCCCAGTGCTTGTCATATTTGGCGCCCTCCTTGATCCATTGATCGAGCAAATCCTTTTCCTTGGCCGTCAGTGTGGCGTGAGACTTGGGCGGAGGCATGACTTCATCAGGATCGTCCGATCGAATACGGTAGTGGAATTCGCTATCCTCCAGCTTACCCGGGACAATGGCCTCCTTCTTCACTGCAGATGCCCGGTCATCCAGTCGCAACTTTGCTTCGCGAGATTCCTTGTCGGGACCATGGCAGGCAAAGCACTTTGAGGCCAAAATTGGCCGCACATCACGATTGAAGTCCACCTCGGCCAATACATCACCCATAAAAATATGGATGGAGACGAGCAGAGCCGGAAATTTCTGTCTCATGTACATCATGGTATTTACAACCTCACTCCCAATCAGCTGACTTTTGGACAAACTTTCTAAAAGGATTAAAGAGTTTTTTATTAAATGTCGCGAGGACCAGAAACCTTACAATGAAAGTTTTAATTAGAAAGTTCCGATGGTAAAGGTATCCCAGTTTCCTTTCTCTTCCAAGGTAATTGGCTTGGGTATAGGGAGATTCTCACGAATCAATTCCAGTCCACTCAGGATCGGCTTTCCCTTGATTGACCGGAAGCGGAGATGGATAAAATCCTCAACTGCCACATCTTCAATCGTCTCGACCACTGCCCGCATGCTTCCGCCCGCAGACTTGGCAATGTCATATTTGCCCAACACATTACGCCCCTGAAGAAGAATATCGAAAAGACGCTCCCCTTCATCCAATTGATCCGGCTCGATAAAGGTTAACCGCACAGTATATTGACCGGTTGCCAATCCCTTGATACGTACAGATGCCAAACCCTCGGCACAGGAGGCAGCCACCCAGGGCCAGCCTCTTCCTCCTTTGACACGTAGGGAATGATAGTAGCGATAATTTACATCTTCAGGGAGCACCTTGATGGGAAGAGTTGGTGAGGGACCACCTACACTGGGGAAATCCAGCCAAAGTGTTCCCGCCTCAGTGGCGCGGTCTCCCGGTGCCCCAAGGTTTACGCCCAAACGCCGTACCTTGCCATTAAGACGCCCAAGCTCAACCTCGCCCCAGGATGTCCATTGTTCATGAGTCTGTGGCATTGAAACCAAAGACATGGCCATGGGTAGCGGATAACTACAGGTGCAACCCTCGTAATAGTAGGGCACATTTAACAAACCATTGGCAGGGATGACGCTATTGGTACAACCGGAACGCGGACCACTTAAGTTAATGGTGCCACTTTCAATACGTTTGTCATAGTATGCGGCGGTAGCGGAACGCATGGTGTAAAGATGCCCATAGTCGAGACCACCATCGCAACCATAACTCTTTGGGAATACACGAGGCTCCATTTCTCCTGTAAGCGGATTTTGGCGCTCCCCCACTCGAGGTTTCCCCGGTTTCCATGCATCCTTCTGTTTCGGTGGTCGAAATTGACTTGGCTGCAGGGTTTCCAGGTCAACCTTGCCATACAATTCCCGGATGGCAGTGGCCTCCCCTTTCTCCATGACACGCCCGGTGTAGACATCGGAAAGCACCGCAGGCAAAAGCCGATAGTCCGCCTTGAAGGTGCGCTCAAGCTTTTCAGGCACCCAATTCTTGGAGGCGGAGATCATCACTCCATCCACGAATTTTGGTTGAGGTGAGCGCTTGAAATGACCAATATCATCCCCGAACCAGAGGATTCCAAGCGGGAAACGAACCTGCTCGTCCGGACTCTTTCCCCAGTCTCCGAGGTAATTCGTGGATCCGGGAAGAGCACCCGCTTTCCTCAACATGGAAAAACCTTCATGTTCCGTAAACTGTGCCCCAGGAAATTTACTGGTCTTGACAACAGTTCGAAATGCGGAGCGTGAACTATTGGATCCTATCACGCAAAGGGAACCACCAAAAGGACGTAGCATTTTATAGATGCGGTCCAGGGAGTCTTTTGACCATTCGATTGCAGCTGACTCGTCAACCACAATAAGGCTGGCAAAATAAGGAGGGGATTCAACTTGAAGAGGATTCTCCTCAAAGAGTGTCAATTGGGATAGGGAACACTTTTCAAACTCCGGATTGCCACGCAGGGTATTCATGCCTTTGCCGACACCAACCAACTGAACGGAAGAACCCTGAAGCAGGCCCATCCAGCGACTGGACATACCCAGCACCAATGCATGGCCATGATGAAAACCACTTGCCTTCCGGATCCCCGACAAGAGCGAATCGGATTCCCGTGGATCGCCTTGGGCCACTTGTTGTTGATAAACCAGGGGCACAGCTTCTTTACCTGAAAGACAATGGATTTCCCCGCCAACAGTAACAACGTATAGCCGACCATTCGCCACCAGCATCTCATAACTTTCACCGGAAACACCATCCATTCCTTCTGCAAATCGAAGAACCCGATCCCCGGCATGAATCGTTGCGCGGATTCCGGGTTGTCCACTTACGCGTTCCTTGTCCTCGTGGCGTCGCTTGTTGACATCGCTGTCAAACAAAAGTCCACGCCGTTTTAGCCGTTGCTGTTCCTTTGCCGCAGGAGTTGAGGCAAACCATCCTCCAGGAAGGCGACCCTGTGCAGGTAGTTCAAATTCCTTGAGCTTGCCTGTGAACGCATCGAGACGCGCAGGAAAGGCAACACTGGAGGGAACGATAAGATCATCCCCATCCAATAAAAGATAACCCTGCGGAGCAAGCCCGCCATTGGCCTGGGCGTTGTGGGGCTGTTGACCATAAAGAAAACCACAGGAATCATTGATCCAGAGTGACTTACCGGTCCTGGCATCCAGACAATGAATAAAGACGCCTTCCATCGGCCAAACCCCGGCCGCAAACCATACTTTCCCGTCCCGCGTTACAGGTCCTCCACGAACCGGCCAAAGGGAAATCATATGCCCGTTCCCCAGCACTTTTCTTTTGGAAGGCGAGCCCCGAAATTTCCAAAGCAACTTCCCGGAGGAGGTACTCAGACAATAAAGAAATCCATCGTCCGAACCCACAAAGACTCGATCACCATCTGAAGCCGGTGCAAAGCGAACAGGACCCTCGGTATAAAACCGCCAGAGCTCATTACCTTTTTCCGCATCATAAGCAGTAACCCCACCGGACCTGGAGGACCCGATGATTAATCGACCCTTGGTGACAATGGGCTCGTACCCCTTGTCAAACTGAAGGCGAAGGTCCTTGTAGGCAGGAACAAGCTGAGGCAGCTTGAGAGTCCATTGAAGAAACAGCTTTTCAGGCAGTTGTTCCTCTGTCGCTGCAGTCCTGCCTGGATCATGACGCCACATTGGCCAGTCAGTCGAGGCATGGCCGGCAGTTAAAATTGAAATCCCAATTGCGGGAAGGAAGCGGAGTAAATTCATCGACATCTATTGGAGAAGAAGAATGGCCATGAGCCAACCAATTTTTATGGACATATGGAAACCCACAATGATTTCACGAATATGAAATGACCCTCAATCAGCTACCTAATTGTTTGCAGAGTCCACCGACGAGAAACCCGGTAGGGCAAAAAAGGAATGAATGGCTTTGGCATCAGGATGGTTCCAAATATGAATCCTCCCATTAAAACCGGAGGAAGCCACACGTTTATTCAACGAATCAAAGGCAATCGAAAGGGTCCAGTCCTCATGACCGGTAAATTGGTGTTGTTGCCTGCCTTCCTTGAGGGAGTATTCGTAGGCAATCTTGTCATTGGAGCTAATGAAAAGTGACTCTCCATGGGAAAGAATCTTGTGTGCACCCGCACCAAATCGATGCACGTCCCTGATTTTCTTTCCATCCTCTATCTTCCAAAGTGCAAGAAGTTTGTCCTCACTCGTGGAGTAGACTTGTTTCCCATCCGGATGAAAAGCAACTCCGTTTACCGACCCGGAATGTCCGGAGAAAGTCACGATTCGCTTGCCACTCTCGAGATCAAAGACTTTGGCGGTCTTGTCACGACTGGCCGAGGCAAGTCTCTTGCCGTCCGAACTCCAAGCCACTGCATTAACCCAATCTGAATGGTTTGCGAACTTGCGAAAGATTTCCCATGCCTGTTCGTGCTTTTCAAAGACACGAATCCGTCCATCAGTCGATGCTGTAGCCAACTTGGCTCCATCGGGTGAAAAACGTGCATCCAAGGCAACATCAGGAGTACGAGCAAGCACGTCGAGTAATTTGCCATTGGCTGTATCCATGACCCGAACCTCCCCATACAATCCGGGTGCACCACATGCCACGGCCATCAATCGACCATCGGGAGACAAATCAATCGCGTACACACGCTGACCAACATTGCCAATGCGGCGAAGTAGCTCCCCATCCTTCGGGTTCCATACGGTAATCTCATGGTAACCTCCGACAAAAAGCTCAGCCCCATCAGCACCATATGCCAAAGCCTGAATGGGGATTCTTGAGGGATATCTCTCAGGCGATTTTGGGTGGACAGGAGGAGGGATTATGGAGGCAAGGGAGGCATCTTTTTCACCATCGAATTTAGAACCTTCCTGAATCCAAAGCTTGAACAAGGCAATTTGCTCCCCGGTAAGCGGGTCCCCCTCTGATGGCATTCGTTCGTCTTTGTCATCGGTGGTCAAACGATAATAAACCTCGCTTTCGTCAAGATTCCGGGGAGTGAATCCGGGATGGTCACCCGCTCCCTTTGAAACAGCCCGTGCGTAGGTATCTACCCGGTATTTCCCCTTGGCCTTCTTGGGCCCATGGCAGGACTGGCACTTGGTGAGGAGTATCGGTGCCAGGTCCTTGCTGAAACTTACCGGGTCGGCATGAACTAGATGGCCAAGCAGACAGGCTGTGAAAAAAGGGGGAAATAGCTTCATTACCTGGCTCAATGATTGAAGAGAAATTCATTGCGATTGAGAATAGCCCAGCAAAGGTCCTCCAATGCCTTGCCCTTGTCTGTTGCCTTCTCCAGATATGTCAGGGCAATAGCCTGCTCTTTTTCATTCGGGAAACGAGAAAGTGCAGAAAGATGCAGATTTTCCACAATATCAGGGAGTGTTTTCCCGGCCGAAAGAGACTTTCTAAACAGTGAGTCACCAGCCGTCAGCATACCGTGAAAAAGTTTGCCGTTAAAGAGTTGTAAAGCCTGTCCGAGCCCGGCATCGCCAGCCCGTTCACAAGAGCAGACCGTTTGCCGTTCAGGTTGACCGAAAACCTTCAGGAACTCAACATCACCGATCATGGAACGATTCCTTTTGAGAAGGTCAGGAGCCGGCAGATGAACGGCCTTGACCGAAACCGGAACCCCATGAAATTTCATTGGCTTTCCAGTAACCTGCCCAAGGGCATCCACAAGCTGCTCCGCCTCAAGGCGGCGAGGTTGGCGAAAGGAGAAAAAACGGGTGTCATCCCGATTAAACTCATTGGACTCTCCGGATGTCTGGTATACGTTGCTGTTGACGATGATTCGTATAAGATGGCGACGATCAAAACCGCTTTTGACGAAATCCCTCGAAAGTGCCTCCAGAAGAGGCTCGTTTGAGGGAGGATTCGTATCACGAAAATCATCAAAGGGTTCGACGATCCCAACCCCCATTAGAGCTGCCCAGATACGATTAACCTCCACCCTGGCAAAAAACGGGTTACCCGGTTTAGTCAACCATTCAGCAAAAACCTGGCGCCGATCCTTGTTGGGAGGCATTTCAAAGGCACCTGAATCAGGTACCCAGGGTGGCAGGTGCGTGCCAGTGACAGGATGGCGAACTTCGCCTTCCTTGGCATTCCAAATAAATGTTTCTCCACTCTTGCCCAACTTCTTGGTCTTTGTGCGAGCGAAAAAAGCAGTGAGTCCATAATAGTTGTCCTGCGTCCAACGCTCGAAGGGATGATTATGACATTTTGCACACTGGATGCGGGAGCCCAGAAAAAGCTGCGAAGTCGACTCCATGGCATCCTCAGCATTAATTGTCGTTCGTATAAAATTAGCCTCGGGGTTCAACAAGGAACTGCCTTTTGCAGTCAGTAAATCACGGGCAAAATCGTCGTACGGTTGATTGGTGGCAATGGATCGTTCCAGCCAATCGGCGAATTTATATACGGCACCTTCGCCAACCTGTTTCCTTGAAAGACGAAGAAGGTCCCCCCATTTGCGTGCCCAATACTTGGCATAGTCAGGAGAATCCAATAAGCTCTCAATCAGTTGAGACCTCTTGTCTGGAGTTTCATTCGAGAGAAAGTCCCGGACCACTTCAGTTCTTGGAAGCAGACCTGTAAGGTCGAGGTGAATTCGGCGGAGAAATGTGGCATCGGAAATCAAGGGAGAAGGCGGATAATGTAACAGACGAAGCTTGGCGTAGACCTTCTCGTCTATGTAGTTGACAGGAGGAGGCGCCTTCCAGGTAAAGCCCTCCGGTTTTCTGGAAAGGGTGATATGAATACTTTGTACCTGCTCCAGATATCGCACGAGTATTGCAACCTGTCCACGGTTGTTCCCACTCACCTTTCCTGAGGCATCCACCACAGCCACATTTTCATCTGAAGTTGTGAAAACAGAAAGACGAGTAACATCCCGGGAGGAACCATCAGAAAAGGTGGCCCTGGCAGAAAGTTGAAGAGAAAAATCAGGCCACTTTAAAAGCTTTGATTCACCGGGGGTTATCTCGAGCTTAATACATTGAGATTCCTCCTCCGGAGTCGGACAACCTTCGCGAATCCATTCACGGAGAAGTTTGTAGGCGAAACCATCAGGTTTCAAACGCTCACCCCCCTCATGGGAAATGGCCATTGTGGGCTTCAGGAGGAGAAGACTTTTTTCAGGTTCAATTGGATTGATTCTCCGACCCAATTCCTCACGAAAGATCGTATGGGAATCAAGGGACGGATCGAAAGCCCGAAGAGAAAGCCGAAAGTGACCCTTGCCATGCGGTGAACCATGACAACTGCCCTGACTGCATCCCTGCTTCGATAGAATTGGGAGCACCTCGTGGTTAAAGGAAACACTTGGATTTCCATCACAAATAAGCGAAAAAACAAAGAGGTAAAGGACTGGATAAATAATTTTCATGTATATCTTTTCTTCAACTATTTAGTTTCCCCAAGGATATCTTATCCACCCGTAACCTTGAGCGAAACTTTATTGGAAAAAACGCGCATATAACGCGCATTCTCGAGTTCCCCACGCACAGAGGAAAAAACCTCAAATTCATCACCAGGAACTGCCTTCTTTGGAATGGTTAATTTCAGGATGGAAAACCCTTTTTTCTCATCGAGATCCTGAGCCTTTTTGGAAACCTTCCACTCCTTGGGAAATCCATGCAGGGAGGCCTTTGGCTTTATGAAACGAAAGGATTTTTCATTCTTTTCCAAGGAAACCCTCATCTCCACAACTTCACCTGGGTTTCCACTAATTGGATCCAGGGAGACCCCAATCTTCCTTGGAATTACAAACAATGGGATTCGATTAAGCAATTCGACGGGGGGAAATGAAATATTTGGCAGGACAGACTGGAAGGCTGACTTAAAGTCGAGAACGTCGGACCACTCCTTCTGAGTATCACCCTCTTTGGTGAAAGAGGCTCGCAGACGCAGTAAATCCCATTCGCCGGGTTTCATGGATTCAGGCACATGGATTTCAAAGTCAAAATTGCCCTTTTCCTTGCCAATGGCGGAAGAACCAAAAACCTCGTAATCCTCACGGTCACCAAATGGGGTTAACCCAATGGTTTCACCGAAATTTTTACGCAAGCTTTTGAGTTTTAGTGTGACGGTCGAACCAGGTTGACCGGAGAGTGTCAGGTGAGGTGCCTTTCCTGCATCCCAATGAAAGCGAAGCGGTGTTGCCTGAATATGGGCGGAAATGGCATAGTAATATGCCGGAGTACCACG
>JABJCN010000183.1 GCA_018668635.1 Opitutia bacterium | reverse complement strand
GACAGCCCGTTTATTCAATCGAAACATGGCTCCGGGATTGTGAACATCCGAAAGGGCCAACGCAGACTGACCATCGATCTCGGCTCTACGGGAAGCGAGCGCTAGTCTGAACCCCTCCCAAAAAAAGATTATTACCGAATGAAATGCCTCACTTTATCTTTACTCTCCTTTGCGTTATATGCGTTTGCCGCTGAGGGCAGTCCCGACAAGCTTCGGGTTTTGGCCTATAACGTTGCTTGTGGGCAATGGGCTACACCTGAGCAAATCGCTGAGGTTCTCAAGCCCCTGAAAGCCGACGTCATATTGCTGAGCGAGGTTCCCAAGGCGAACCGTGGAAAAAAGGTCAAGGATTGGTCTCGCCGTTTGGCCGATGCTCTCGACTTGGATCACGTAGAGGTGGGAACGGTTTCATCCGCGAATCACAAGGCCCCTCAATGGGGTGACGTCACCGGTGATTACGGCGGGAAGTTCAAGTCCGTTCTCAGCCGAACCCCACTTACGAAAGGAAAGGATTTCCTTCTGGAAGGAAGTGGATGGGGACGAGCCAGCGCCTTTCGTGTAGAGACTGAAATCAATGGGCGAAAATTCGTGCTCTACAGCCTTCACTTGCCGGGTTTCGCGCACCACAAGCGTCAACCAACCCAAGTCGCTTCTTGGGAGGGATCGAAACAAAGAGGTCTGGCCGAGCGAATTAATAAAGAAGATGCTTCGTTCGACGTTATTGTCGGGGGAGACTTTAATGAATGGACCGGTGGCTTGGTCATGCGCTCCCTGTTGAAAACGACCAAGATGAAGAATGCGACCCAAGAAAAATCAATCGACCATATTCTCTACAGTACGAAGAAAGGGATGAAACTTTTGCAAACCGGCAGAGACTGGGGACCCAAGAATCAAAACAAGGATAATGTAAAATCGGATGGATGTTTATCCGATCATCCGTGGGTATGGTGTGAATTAGAAATCTCCAAGACTAACTACAAGTGATGAATAGTATCTTACACAATATTTGTGCACTAGGAGCACTTGTTGGCATTATTGTACGTGGCCTTATCAGCCCAGTGCAGGCCGAAACTGAAGACAAAAGCCTTCGTGTAATGTCCTACAACATACACCGAGGTGGGGTGGTAATGCTGAAGCAACCCTTGTCCCAAACGGCCAAAGCGATCCAGTTGGCCAAGGCTGATATTGTCGGTATTCAGGAAACGAGATCACCGCGGGGTGACAAATTGGAGGAGCTCGCCAAGTTGCTTGGTTGGAATCATGACATGGGTAAGGGTTCCCAGATTCTAACGCGTTATGAAATTGTCGATTCACTCTACAGTGGAGTAAAAGTAAAACTGGATTCAGGCAGGCCCGCTTATGTTTTTAATGTCCACCTATCCTCCCATCCCTACCAGCCTTATCAGTTGCTGGAGATTCGTCCGAGATGGCACAAGCACACAAATAATATCACATTCATCAAGACCGAAGCCGAGGCAATCGAATGGGCAAAAAAGGCACGCGGTGCGGAGATCGCAAAAGTGCTCAGGCAAATCAAATCACTACCCGACAAACAGGCACCCATTTTTGTGGTGGGTGATTTCAATGAACCCTCCCATCTGGACTGGACGGAGGCGGCGGTCAAGGCAGGTCGCCATCCGATCAAAGTGACCTATCCCACTTCTACTGAAATGGCCAAGGCTGGCTTTGCCGATGCCTATCGCACGATCTATCCCGACGAGATGAAAAACCCGGGCTACACCTGGTCTTCCTTTTATAAATTCGATGATCCCACGACTCACCATGACCGTATCGATTTCGTATACTATAAAGGCAAAGGAATAAAACTGAACGAAGTGAAGATTGTCGGCGAAAACCGGAAAGACGCAGACATCGTAATTTCTCCTTACCCTTCCGATCACCGTGCGTTGGTTGCTGATTTCAAGCTAACCAAGAAAACAAAATGAAGATTGGAAGCTCGGTGTTCATGCTTGCATCCACTTTGTGGGGTATGGCAACCGTCATGGGTGCGTCCGAATCCGACAAGTTGACCCATGTGCGCGTCGCCGCATACAATGTTGAGTTCGGCAGAAGCACGAGCCCAGAACAAGTTGGTGAGATGTTCAAGCCATACAAATTGGACATCATCGGATTTAATGAAGTACCGGATGGTGATTGGACCGCACGAGTCGGCAAGGTATTGGGCATGAAACACAGTTACGTGGGCAAGATCTCGTCGGCTAACCATAAGGACAAGTACAAGTCCATCCTCAGCCGGACGCCATTCGAGGCTACGGTCGAGCATGAACTAAGCGTTGAGCGTAGACGTTCCTGGAATCCGGCTTCGTGTGTGAAATCCGTGACAAAGGTTGATGGGGTGGCAGTCGCATTTTACTCGCTTCATATTTGCCGTTCGAAAGACAGTCATGATACGGGTCACGCCTACCGACTGGCACAGGATATCTTGCCAAAGGAAAAGACGAATCGGGTGATCGTACTGGGAGATTTCAATAACAATATGGGCGACGTGGCCATGAACAAGTTAGAGGCATCAGGGTTAAGACCGACCTGGAAGGATCTGAAGATCGATACCTCCAAGGAGTTCACCTATAATGCATTGAAGCCCGAACAGCCGAACCTTGGTGTAATTGACCATATTTTTTATAATACTGGATCCAGAGCCAGTACCAAGGAAGGTGGAATCATCGAATTGAAGAACCCCCTTTCGGACCACAAGCCCGTCTGGGCGGAAATCGTCTTTCCCAAAAGACCTTAAGGGGTTGAGTCAATCCAGGTAAAATAATTTCAAAGTGATTTGATTAATGATCGAATATTGCAAAGACCTCCGGACAGCCTTGTTGTAGTGTGGCATGAGCAAAAGAAAGAATAACCTAAAAACGGCATGAACGACCCTTTACCTG
>JABJCN010000096.1 GCA_018668635.1 Opitutia bacterium | reverse complement strand
TACTTCCGAGACAAAACTCAAACTCGGTTATGGTGATCTGACTTTCAATGTGAAGAAGTTGAATGCTGGGTCATCTTTCGACATTGAGTCCCCGGTTGGCAGCGCCGGTATTCGTGGAACGGACGGTCAAATGGTGGTGACTGTAGACCCACAGACTGGGGATTTTTCCGGAGGACTTAACATGCTTTCTGGAGCCGTAGCCTTTACTTCTCCTGCGGGCAATCTCGTTAACGTTCCTGCGGGGCAGGCAGTTCAGGCCAAGGCAACCCCAACAGGCCAGCAGGTGGGCCAGGTGCAGGAAGCACCTGTTCCTCCCCAAGTAACTCAGAAGATGACCCAGACGACAACAGAGGCCAAGGCAACGACAGCTGAGATCCGTATGGGCCAAGTTACTGCTGCCGTAGCGGAAGTTGAGCAAAAGATTCAGCGTGCCCCTCCACGTAAGAATTCAGACGGCAAGAAACCCGAGAAGAAGCCCGGGGACAAACCCAAAGAGAAACCGTCATCCAAGGGGGAGGGAAAGGAACGCAAATTGATACAGCGTCGTGTAGCTCCAAAGCGGGAAAGTGCAGAAGAACTACTTGAAACTGATGACAAGGCCAGTTTGGCTCAACAAGGTATTATTGTTAAAGACCCCAAGGAGGCGAAAAAGCTTAAGTCTCTTGGCCTTAAGTCAGATGAATTGGCTCAACTTCGAAAGGTGAGTGATAAGGACCGGAAGGAACTGTTGGCAGGAGGAAATCTTTCAGATGTTGAAAAAAATATTCGTGAACGCGTTGAGAAGGAGGACTTTATTGATAAGCTAAAGGCGAAGGATCCATCAGTGGGTAGAACGTTGAATCTTGATTCCCTTAGTCGTGATGAGGTTGAACATCTTTCCAATCTGGGCAATTCAGATAGAAAAAAATTACTCAAATCAGGTAATAAAGACCAGATTCTCGAAGGTATTCAAAAAGAAGTCGAAAAGGAAAAAATTAAACAGATGGATTTGGCACCTGATGATTTGGTCGTGATTTCGAGTTACTCACCTCCTTTACAGAAACGTTTAAGAGAGGATATTGAACCTGATCTAGTTCAATCCCTCCTTAAGCTCCGCATGAAGGAAGAAGAGATGGCACTTGCTATTGCGGATTTACATGATGCACGTATAGAGGATGTTCTTCCTGTTACAATTAGTCCTACTCATTTACCCATCGAGGATATCAGTGCCCAGCTTCGAGAGTTGATGGCCCTGACTCAGGAGAATGGGAATCCTGAAATCGTGGATATCCTACTTAATATCGGTGGAGGCAAACTTGATGAAATGCTTCTCGAGCTTGGGCGTCAGGCTAATGCGATTCTTTCTCCTGTCCAAGTATCCGGCACCCTGGATCATTCCCGTGTTTTTTCTATCGATCAACTACAAGAGAATATATTTTACACTGAGCCCGTAGCTTTGGCTGACATCTTTTTTCATGATGATATGGATTCTCCTCTTTTTTCCCATGTCAGCAAGAGCAGCCAAGTCAGTGGAATACTTGACCTTTCCGACTTCTACGAGATTGGACAGTATCTTTCTATTTCTGCAACCCAGCATATTGAATTAAGTGGAAATATTGAAATCGATCCCGTCCATGCCGATCAGGAGACCTATCTTTCATTTTTGAGTTCCGAAACCCTTGGGATTTCCCCGCGCACATCCGTTGTGTTTTTGGGAGACAACCTTCACATCGGTGCATGGGAAAGCATGGAGGTCGTAAATGTGAGTATGGAATCAGGCAGAGATCTAACAATCCAGACTATGGAGGATCTTTTTATCCAGGATTCAACTTTAAGGGTTCGTGAAGGAGACAGCATCCATATTTCTGCCCAACGTGACCTTATGCTAAACGAAGTTGCGTTTTCGAATAATCTTCGCGAAATTTATATGCAGGCTACCACTATTGATCTAATGAACATCAATTTCCCTGGTGGGTCCCAGGTAAACATGGCCACGATGTACGGCGGTGTGGATGGGAAATATCCAACATTTGGCGCCAGTCAACGTGCAGTGGGTCGTGTCAACTTTATCAACAATGTCAGTTACGACAAGAACTTGATGAAGAACCCAATCCAATTCGACAAGTTTGGCCAGAATATACAAATTCAGGTTAGAAAACCATAGGCCTTTCAGTAATATCCTTCATATGCCCCAACCTTTTCGTTTTCTAGCTGCACTGAGTCTTTTCTTGTTCTGTTTTAATGCCGTTGAATCGCTTTCCGGCAATGAGCAACACCGCAAGTTCATCGCTCAACTTAACAACGTTAAGTTGAGCGGTTACTTCACTGTTTCGGGGAAGGAGCAACCTCCTCGTAAAGAAATCTACGAGATACTCGGCATCCAGAAGCTTGGAAAAGGGGATTTATGGCTGTTCACCACCATCATCAATAAAGGGAAGCAGAAGGTTACTCTTCCCATTCCTCTTCCAGTTAAATGGGCTGGTAGCAAGCCTGTCATCCACATGGATAACCTGACTATTCCCACTATGGGTACATTCAGTGCCTTTGTCATCTTTGATGATGACCGGTATGCAGGAACCTGGGTTCATGGGAAAACCACAGGCCATCTTTACGGCACGATTGCTAAACGGAAGGAATCTGCCCCACAAAAATAGGCTTTACCTAGGCCAATGATGGGAATAGGCCGACAGTTGATCACGGTTTCCTGTACATCCTTGGAAAGAACTGGATATATAAGGCGTACTTGGCTAAATCCGGGAAATGAAATCCAAAGGTTACCTGGGGGAGTGAGGTTCGAAATCCTTGGTATGACATCGCATTCCAATCCCAATGGTGCCCACCTTGAATAAATTCCTTGCGGGTGAATTTTACAGTCAACAACGTTGAGTATGATGGCGGCGGTGATTTTTTTTCGTCTATCTATACTACATCCTTCAGCAAGATTGTTGCTGGACAAGCCAAGTTTTCCACCTTCCGGGTGAGTGGAAGCCTGAGAAATCTGAGATTCGATTCAGGATGTTGAAGCAGCTAAGGCCTGATCAATATCCGCTATTATATCATCAGCATGTTCAATTCCCACAGACAGGCGAACCAGTTCCGGAGTAATTCCGCCTGCTGCCTGTTGTTCTTCATTGAGCTGGGAATGCGTTGTCGTTGCGGGATGGATAGCCAGGCTTCTTGCATCGCCCACATTTGCCAGATGTGAGAAGAGCTTGAGGTTATCAATGAACTTCGGGCCAGCTTCATTTCCTCCCCTGATGCCAAAGACAACCATGGATCCACCCTTTCCGTTCAGATATTTTTGGTTGAGATTATACATTGGATCATCCTCCAAGCCAGGGAAGCGCACCCATTCAACAGATGGGGATTGTTTAAGGTGACGGGCTACCGCCAGGGCATTCTCGCAATGGCGCTCCATTCGAAGGTGGAGGGTTTCAATGCCCTGCAGGAATTGCCATGAATTATCAGGGGAAATACATGCACCCAGGTTTCGCAGTGGGACGGTACGCATTCTGAGAATGTATGCCAGAGAAGCCAGGGGTGCAGGGAGGTCATGGCCCCATCTCAGGCCATGATAACTTGAATCCGGTTCATCGAAGAGAGAAAAATTTCCGTTGGCCCAGTTGAATCGACCCGAATCCACCACCACGCCACCGATACCATTGCCGTGACCACCAAGCCACTTTGTCAGTGAGTGGACCACGATATCTGCCCCGTGCTCAATTGGTCGAGTAAGGTAGGGTGTGGAGAAGGTGCTATCGACAACAAGCGGAATGTTATTTGCTTTTGCGATAGCTGCGATGGCCTCCAGATCGGCGACATCGAGACCGGGATTACTTACAGTCTCGCAGAAGAGTGCCTTGGTTTTGGGGGTTATGGCTGCCGCAAAATTCTCGGGATTGTTCGGGTCAATAAAACTGACATTGATTCCTAGTTTT
>JABJCN010000015.1 GCA_018668635.1 Opitutia bacterium | reverse complement strand
GGTGCACGGGGACAGACTCGAGCTGAACCTCAAGGAGATCGACCTGATCAATGGCAAGGGACGCCTCTGGCAAAAGAACAAGAGCCGCGGGCCGTGGGACACCATCACCATCACCGCGGAACGCAAGAAACGAGGCTTCACTTCGATCGGGAAAGTCACCATAAACAAAGAGACGGCCGCCAAGAAGTTCGAGAGCTCCACCGGCTTTTTCATCGAGAAAGACAACCCTAAGTAGATCTTGTTTGTCTTGCAGGTGAACCTAGAGCGGATCCAGCGGGCTTACGATGTCAAAAGGTTTCTCTTCGCCCTCCGGCTTCGACTCCCGAGCGGTAGCGGGTTGGTCAGCACCGCCTTGTTGTGCCTTTTCAATTTCTTCGCCTTTGTGCTTTGTTACGCTTCATAGATCTCTGGTGAGCGTCTAGGATCGCTTTCAAAGTCTTCGAGCTGTCGCCTCCGCGATAATATTTGCCTCCGACGGAAAATGCGCCTGAACCTCTTGCTGGCATCCACATCGTCACCTTCAGTGACTTCCCGTCCTTCTTGATGATTGTCGCATCAGCCAGTCCTTCCCACAGAGCAGGTTTCGGATCTATTCTTGCGGGCAACATATGCGGACGAATCTCCTTCCAATCCTCAGCGGTTGCCCGGAACTGGATATCCTTGCCATACTCTACCTCAATCAAGACTGCCTGCACTTCATCCGCAGTCGGTATCACCTCAGCAATGACGCTGGTGGTGAGGAGAACAAATAGTGACGATAATTGGAGAATATTTTTCATTTTAAATTTGGATATGTTTGGTTTGGTTTCATATTAATCCGACTCCTCGGCGCCTTGGATCGCATTGGTATCGGCCCGAACTTAGGTCTCCCGTTCGGATACTACGGAAAGTTCAACCAAGTCCTCGCCCGTGTCGAGGGCAATCCGGAGCTCGAAGTCATCCGGACTACCTTGCATCGAGATAGTGCTCTCGAAGATTTCTACATCTCAGTTCGAACGCAGGACAAGCGCGAGGTGCGACTGCGATTTGAGGAGGCGCACACACGTCAGCTGAGCGATCTTCTTCAAGAGTTAGAGAAAGTTGGTATGCAAGAGGATGCCTAACAAGCGGTCGAGCCTAACTCTCTGGATTGTACAAGTTCTCCAACTATTCGCAGCTGCGAAAAGCTCAAATTCCCGAAGTTGTCTGAAAACACCTCAAACCCCATATGATTAGAAGAACTTTATCCGCACTATTTGGAACCATCCTGTTCAGTGTTGCCGTACCGATTGGTTATTATTTTGCATTTGATGGATTTCCCGAAGGCCTCAAAGGGTTCGTCGTAATCGTCGGAGTGGGCGCAGTTGTAGGTGCTATTCTCGGCGCGTTTTTTTCACGAGTTTTTGGATTCATTTTCGAGATGTTTTTGGATCCATGAGTCTATTACTGGTAAACGCAGAAGGGTAAACCCCGGCACTAAACTTACCTCTCTGTCTTTGCGTAAACGAGTTCGTAGGTTTTTCCGCGATCGTTGCTTCTAAGGATGCCATGACGGTTGCAGACGAGGAGTCTTTGGCTTGGATTTGACAGATCAAAGGCAATTCCGGAAATGCCTGCGTTGAGAGGTACTGGTGAAGATACTTCCTTGGCGAGCTTCCCCTTGGACCAGACTGAGATCGGATTGCTGTCATCGGAAGAGAAAGGGGCAGCGACCAGAATGTCCCGAGTGCCATTGGCGTCTTTGCCGACGGCAATCTGACTCCAGAAACTATTATGCGGAACGTTCGGCCAACTATGAATCAGGCCGGATCGATGCCACTTGAATGCACCGCGGGTGGTCGAGAAAAAGCCTTCCCCCCCAAATCCTTTAGGATGGTTTAGGTGCACGGAAGGGAAGCCGAAGCCCGGATAGGATTGTATGCCCCAGCTAATCTTTTTTTCGCCAACCGAATATATCCCGCCGCCTTTTTGCTCCGGGATTTTACAAGCAGGCATACCAAGGCCTGCAACCTTGAACTCAGCATCGGGAAACGTTCCAACTGTCAAATGGCCATCCAGGCTTTTATTGTATTGCAGAGAGCTGATCCGATGGGCCCCGCACTTGAGAGGTCCCGCTACATCAACCCGCTGCCAACTCTCTCCACCGTTTTCGCTCAGAAAGAGACCTTTTGATTCACCGCCTGCGGCAATAACATTGGGTTTTTGGGGATTGAAAGAGATCACCTCCCCGAGCAATGCGCTCGGTCCTTTGCCGTCGAAATCGATTTTGTCGGATGCTCGGTGCCAGGATGCTCCGCCGTCCTTGGTCTTGTACAGTCCACCGGACGACTTTCCGCCCTCGCAGGCCCCAATCCCCACAAGGACAACGTTCCCGTCTTCCGGATGCACTGCGATGGAACGAACATACTGCGATGCGCCCAGGTTGCCGTTTGCTTCCGTCCAGCTGTTTCCACCGTCCATAGATTTTAGAATCCCACTCCCATAGGTGCGGGCATACCAAAGCTTGGGGGCGGAAGGGGACTGCACGACGGCAAGCACCCGCCCGTTGAACAAACTTGCATCCTCGGGCTTAACCTTAGAGCGCTTCGGGGGTGATTCAATCCTGCCTTTCTTCAGGGTGACTTGATCCATCCTGCCCTGGGCCCAGCCTCCACCGGGATCAGAGGCTTGCTGCCGGAAGGTTACGCCAGCCACACCCTTTCGCCAGGCATACTTGGAGCGTGGACTGATCAGGCAATGGCGAACAAGTTTCCAGGATATTCCATCCCGGGAGCGGTAAGTGGAGAAAAGCATATCCTGCCGTTCCAGCCGAATCCAATCCCCCGTGTCGTCAGGATACTGGTAATTTGTGCGGCGGCTCCCGGCCAGATCGCCGTGGCAGGGTGTTCCGCGCCAACCTTCGCCTGCAAGACGGTAGAACCCATAGGCGTTGTAAAAGCAGGGTTCGCCAGGCTTGAGGGAAAACATCAGTCCCATCCAGCTCCGGGACTTTACGTGTCCATAGACCGGGTCTCTCCACGTCCTCGTGGGGAAATCAACCAGTCGGCCACTTAGAGAAAAGTCACCCTCGACCTCCTGGTTTAGAAACCAATGGGAGTCACCGGTTATTCGCAGTGACAATTCTTCATCTTTCTCCTCTTTTACGATTCCCAGTCCTACTCCCCGGACGCCGATAAGGTCTTGTTTCCAGGGCTCAATCACAACGGTTCCCTTGCTTTTGTAGGGAATCCTGTTCGAATCAACCGTGCGCTTTCCACCTTCATAGACCACCCGGGCACTGATTTCAAAGTCACCGTCCGGCAGCACTATGCTTTCCAGTTTATACGGCGGCTGCGTGAGTTGAGCCAGAATGAGATCGCCACAAAAAACATCAATACGCGAAACCGTCTGGCCTCCCCCGTCTACATCGACAGAAATATCAACCACGTTGGCCGGTTCCTTCCCGTCGCTGGGCTTGCAGGTTGTGTTGAGTATCGGAATGTCCCCCCGATCAGGAACCGTGAAATCAGATTCCGAAAAGGATCTGAGAGGCATCCCGGGGCCTTCCCATCGAAGCTGAAAAAGGCCTCTTTGGTTTACCCAGGCTTTCTTGCAATAAAGTAAATCAAATAAGTGGGGGCCTGCTTCCAGGCAAGCGATATACCGCCGTGCGCTGGGGTTGGCGTGGAATCCATTGTCACCTACCGTTTTACCGTTGATTTGCAATCGACTGCTTCCGGCAGCGGCCAATTCAAAGATGTAAAAGCCGGTTTTGGGTACGTGCAGGTTTCCCGTGTAGCGCACTGCATACTGAGACCGTTTCCTATCCCACATCTCCCGGGGTGGCAGAACAAGTGTTGGAAGAATCCCGGTTCGCATAAAGCCCTCTTTTGCTTCCTTGTTCCACCCGTCTTTGTCCCTTAAAGAGGCGAGGGTTGGTGGCGTTTCGAGAGTTCCTTCGTCATCGAGCTTGAATAGTTCATAGCCCAAACCAGGTCGGGTCTTGGGGGCTACGTTCTTGCCGGTCTGCGCTTCACCGGTTGAGACGGGAATTTCTTTTGTGACCTGATTTTCAAATATGTCGATGATGGTAAGTCGAACCCTTTTTGCCCGTCCTTCCTGGGTGTCGAGCGTTTTCATTTGGATGTGGGGCATCATCTCCGTGAAATCGGCAATGGGCTTGCCATCGTCAGCCAACACCTCGATACGGTATCCGAGCTGAGGGACCGCGGTCTCTTGAATCGTCCAGCTCACCGCAACCTGACCTCCCAGTGCCCTGGCTTGGACATCCTCTATGACCGGCTTCTCAAAGACGGGCTTCCCGGGTTGTTTGACAGTCCACGAGGTCCTGCCGGTGGTGCCGGCTGTATGGTCGACCGGATCTTCGTAATGAAAGGCAGAGTTGTTCTCGATCAGGGAGAACCGAGCCTTGTACTTGTTGTCCATGGAGATGGTGTCGACGCTGTGCCATTCCCTGTTGAGTCGGCAATAAAAGCGCCGCATTTCGATGACACGGTCAGCGCCTTTTGCCAGTTCCTCAACAAAGGTCGACCAGCCTGAATACCCCGTGACGGGGGCAGGTATGAGCATGACGGCACTCAGGTGCCACTTGCCGGTTCCCCGGTCCTTGATCCACCAACCTTCATAGCGGTAGGAGGCATTTTTCTCTGCCGGTTCCCAAACTCGTTTGCACATGGTGAACCACACCCCCCGGCGCAGAAACGGCTTGGCACCTCCGACAGCCGCCGCAGAACCTTCCCCTCCAGCCCCATTTGCGTTCGTGTACTCTCCGATATAGACAGGGCGCGGCCGATCGCCGTTGTAGGCGTTGTCACCCCAGTAGGTCCATGGCGTGCCATGCTTCAGGTTTTCTGGGCCAACGGTCTTGCCTGGGCCACGGGTGAAAACGCCACCGTAGAACGCACCACCTACCGGGAAGAATTTTCCATTCCAGAAGGAGAAGTATGTACCGGAAGGCATGAAGGGAAAACGCACGTCAAACATGAAGAATTCCGCACCTTCCTTGACGTTGGCATGGAAATAGGAGCCATTGGCATGATGTGCAAATTGAGCGATTAATACACTTGTCACCAAAAGGGTTTTCGGGAGGAATTGCATAAGTCTCTTTTTCACCCTCCGATGGAATGCTCATTTTCCATCTTAATCAATGGTGAAGGTCTTGATTCTGAAAAAACAGAGTAAATTATATTGGTGCCATAGGGCTTTAACCCCGAAACGAAAGAAACGTTGCTTCATCTTGATGGTTAGCGAAGAACTTTTTTTGTTGATTGCACTTTGTTTTTATAACATAAAATTAAGTTGGAACATAGGTGTTTGTGGGCTTAAAAATTAATTGATATAGACTACTGATATTTAAAAGCTACTTTAAGGTTTATTATATTAAGCCTTTAGGTGAGAAGGTTCTGCTTTAATCCAGTTTAGGTGGTTGTTTTGAATTAGACTTGCAAAATTATTTTTAAATTGTCTATGTTTGTATAAATATTATGCTAACAAGGTAATGAATGAATAGGAGGGGGTAGAGCTGGGCATTTAATTTTAACATTTTAAATAAAAAATATAAAACAAAAATTAACCAAACTATCATTATGGACATCAGAGAAAAATTAACCGATGAACTTGCCAACACCCTTGGGGATGCCCTAGTCTCTGTCATTGCCTACGGGCCCAAGGAAGCCAAGCCTGGAATTATTCCAAGCCTGCTTGTTGTGCTTGTCGAGGTTTCCCGGGACAATCTCGCCTTGATGCGGAAGCCTGTCGCGGATGCTATCAAGAAGGAAGCCGTGGGCATCATGACACTAACTGAGAACGAGCTCAATCGATCTGCAGACGTTTTCCCCATCAAGTTTCGGGCCATTCGCCGTAACGGCAAGACCCTCAGGGGGAAGGACCTTGTTCAAAATATGGAGATTTGCGAGTCCCACCTCCGTCTGCGTTGTGAGCAGGAACTCAAGAATCTCTCCTTACGACTTCGGCAACGTTACCTGCAAGGTTTACGTACTGCCAAGCAAAAGGTGGGAGCTCTTGTTTCTTCCGTGGGTTCCCTCCGGCAAGACCTTGCTGTGTTGGCTGAACTTAAGGAGGGTAAATCTGATGTAACCCAGCAGGAGTTATCTACAATAGTAAAGGGCTGGGGGCTCGAGTTTTCACTTCTGGAAAAGATTGATAACCTGACCGACGAGAAGAAGCCCGATGATATTGAGGTCGAATCCACCTACCATGCCTTCCGGGACATGGTAGATCAAGCAGCTGACATCGCTGACAGACTCTAAATGAATCATGAACACACAAAGGATTCTCTTTTCGTACTCGCCATCCTTCCTCCTCGCCCTGCTTTTCGTCGGTTGTTTCTCGGGGTCTTCTACGAAGGACCTTGCTGACGGGGACTGGAACCGCAAGGGTGACCGTGAATACGTCACGACCTGGAGCGTTGATGGTGTTCCCTTGTTGGAGGTTACACTGGACTACGTCGGCAAGCAACCATCTCTACCTTTCGACGGTCCGAAACCTACTTTCGACTGGAATTCCCGTAACACAGACTTCTATGCCTGTACCCTTCGGAATCTAACGGACCTCCCTATTGAGTTGAGCAGTATTCACTTTGCGTTGGACCGGGGAACCTGGAAGAAGAAAAATCCCGAAGACATCTCATATCTTGTTTCCCGCTGGGGTGCATCCAGGATTTTGCCCAATGGCTCTCTCAAACGTCGAAATACCTGGGTTTGGGGTAAGGGGGACAACAACGTGCTTCGCAAAACATTCAGGGCAGAAATCGTTGCGGGCACTACCACATCACCCAAACTCAAGAATCTCATTGAGGCAAAGGGAGGGGAGGCACTCTCATTCTCTTTTCAAGCTCCATTGAAATTCATTAGATGAAAATTAAACATACATCGTTGGGATATGCTGCAAGTTCTTATGATTAATCATTATATTAACGAGATGGATGCGATTCTGGGAGCCTGGAGCATTAAGCAATTACTGATTATCATAGCGATACCGCTCGGGCCATTATTTGTTCTGATTTTGCTAGCTTTCTTATTTAAGTGTCTAGGTGGTGAAGGTCGTAGGTGGGGCGGTAGTGGTGACGGTTGTGGCGGCGGTGGTTGCGGCGGTGGTTGCGGTGGTTGCGGTGGTTGCGGTGGCGGCGGTTGAAACGTGAATTGGGCAAAATTTAGAGAAAGCGTCACGATATGCCAGACATAATAACATACATAATAATAGGAATACTATTGTTATTCGTCGTAGTGGTTTTTCTTGCAGCCTTTCTTGTCATTGTTTGGGTTGTTGGTCGGACACTAAAGAGAGGGCGCGGTGGAAGTGGTGGAGTCCATAGTAGTGGCTGTAGCGGAAACAGTTGTGGAGGTTGCGGCGGCGGTGGAGGTTGCGGCGGTGGTGGAGGTTGCGGCGGCGGTGATTAACGAATCTATCTGGCTAAACCTCAAAAGTTTAAAATTAGATAATTATATAAATATTATAACAATAAATATTATGGAATATATTATATTAATTTTACTGATTGTTTTATGGTGTTTTGCTTCCGGCGGCTCTGGCGGCGGCTCTAGCGGCGGAAGTGGTTGTGGCGGTGGTTGCGGTGGTTGCGGTGGAGGAGGTTAAAACCTTCATCTGCAAACCCCCCTTGGGGTACGGAATAGTGTGCTATGCAAGCTCTCAAGAATCCCATCAAGAATCCCAGTTTATTTTCCCCTTGGGTGGAACGTTTTCTGGTCGCAGTGGTTATCTTTAGTGTTGGGGTTTACGTACTGGAGGTGGAGTACGGGGGATCAGCGCATAGTTTGGAGGGACATCCTTTCTGGCTATGGACGGAGCGTTTGGTGGCCGCAGTCCTTTCACTGGAGTACATTGCCCGATGGAGGAAGGAGGGAATGAGTTATCCCAAAAGCAACATGGGGATTATTGACCTTTTGGCAGTCCTGCCTTTCTGGTTGGGATTTCTTGTTCCAGTGGCTTGGTTGGGGCTGGTTCGATCAATGCGCGTCTTGCGCCTTTTAAAGTTTTATCGGTATAGCCGGGCGATGCGTGTTTTCGTTCATGCCCTGCTTGTCTCGAGGAGGCACTTGACAGGGATGTTCCTGATTGTGTTTATCCTTGTGTTATTTGGAGCGGTGGGCATCCGGGAAATCGAGCGGGATGCCCAACCAGAGGTTTTCGGAAGCTTGTTCAACTCCATTTGGTGGACAATCGTAACTCTGATGTCAGTGGGGTATGGGGATGCCGTGCCAATAACACCCCCAGGTAAAGGCTTCGCCCAAGTGGTGATGGTGCTTGGTGTCGGGTTGACGGCGCGGCCTTCATCGGCATCGTGGGCAGCAATGTGTTTGCCCAGGTACGTGAACTGGAGAAGGATGTTGACGAACAAGACAAACCGCCTCGTTTATGAATGAACTTGCCGCCAAACTGCCCCCTCGGGAGTTGGAGGCTATTCCTGTGCTCGGTTCAGGTATCGGTTACCGGGACCCGTGGTTTAAGGCTCTGACGGGAGAAGAAGGACAGGCAGCCGACTTTCTCGAAATTACCGCTGACCATTTCTTCGACGCCCCTGCATGGAAGTTGCGTGAGCTGGATGCCTTGACAGAACGCTTCACTCTCATTCCGCACGCTCTTGACCTGTCCTTGGGGACTGCAGAAGGTCTGGATGAGTGTTACCTCGCCAAATTGGCGTCTTTGGTCGCCCGCCTTTCCCCGCCTTACTGGAGTGAGCATCTGGCCTTTACCAAGGCTGGCGGGCGGGAGCTCGGACATCTGGCTCCACTCCCTTTCAGCGAGGAGGCTGTTGAGACTGTGGCGCGAAATGTAAAGTTGGCACGCCACTACATTGATTTACCTTTGGCTCTCGAGAATGTCACCTATGGTTTTGAAATGCCGGGTGGTGAAATGGATGAGGCTACTTTCCTTACCATGGTTCTCGAAGTCTCTGAGTGCGGATGGTTGCTGGATGTGACGAATCTATACGTGAACTCGGTTAATCACAAACGAGATCCGTTCTCTTTTTTGTGTGCCACCCCAATGGAGCGTGTGGTACAGCTCCATTATGTCGGTTTCAGTATTGGAAAGAACGGTTTTCTTATTGATGACCATGGAGCTGATGTGGATCCCCAAACTCGAACACTTATGGAAGAGGTTCTTCGTCGTTGCCCCGCAAAGGGCGCAATCCTCGAACGTGACCAAAACCTTCCACCTTTCGCAAAGGTGGCCGAGGAAATGGCTAAAACCCGGGAGGCGGGAAGGAAATGCGGCAGATGGGCCTGAAGGAGACACAAATTCTATTCACCCGGCTTTGCGTAGACGCCGCTTTCCGAGATCAAATTTTCTCAAATGAAAGCGGGGTTGAAGGTGTAGCATTCCATTCTCTTGAAAAGGAAGTGCGACGACAGGCCCGTTCCTTGGTGAACAAGCGTTTGGGAGTGGTGAAAGATATTCTATCGGGAACCTGTGCCGCTATGGGGTCTGCATTCGCGGAAGAATTTAGGGATTTCGCCGTTAACACCAAGGAACCGCAGGGCGTAAACCGTCACCGCCTGGATGCTCTCGCTTTCGTCGAATGGTTATCTGGTTCGGCACGGTCTAAACCTTTGCGCAGACCTTTTTTTGACCTTCTAAAGCACGAAATAACTCCCGTCCAGATGTGGACGAAAGGCAGGCGTAGTGCATTTCGGTTTCACTTGCATCCTCCTCGCCGTTTGCTGGATTTGGCCCAGGCTGGTATCCTTCCGAACGCTCTGCCCCTCCGGCCCTGTCTACTCCTATGGATGGAGGGTAATAAAAACAAACGCGGTTACTTTTGGCGTGAATTTTCCCCGTGGTGTTGATGAAGCTTCTGGGGTTTACCGAAACCTCACGCTTGAAATCAGCCTGTTGTGCCTGGACTCAGCGTTCATTAGAGGTTGCAAAAGCCTATCCACAATTCACATTTGGGAAATTCCCTTCCTTGTGATGATTCCCAAGGTTTGGGGAATGATTCCAGTAAATGCATAATTTTCACAATAGCCAGGAGGCCTGTCCGATCTATAATCTGCCACTTTTCAAATGACCATTTCTCGATTATACCTCTGGGCGACGGCGGTGGGCGTTGGAGTCGTCGCATTGCTTTACTTTTTTCTTTTCGGAGACCCAAAGACGGATTGGGTAATACATGGGGGAGAACCCGGAGGAAATTATGCCTCGGGAGCCGAATCGTTGGCGAAAGTGTTAAGAAAAGCCAATGACTGGAAGGTTCAGGTCGCAGGAAGCTCGGGAAGCGCCGAAAACCTTGAAGCTTTGACCCAAGGGAAGGCGGATCTGGCTTTTGTTCAGAACGATACCCCGGGATCTGAAGATGTTCGTGGAGTGGCTAGATTGTACGAGGAAGCCCTGCATATCCTTGTTCGGGAAGGAAACGTCACCGCTGTTGCGGACCTTGAGGGAAAGATCATTTCCGTTGGGCAGGTTGGAGGCGGCACGGAAGGAGTTGCCATGGCCACCTTTACCCAACTGGGTACCACAATCGATTTCCGCCGTGAAAGCCTAAGGGAAGGAATCAACAGTCTACGGTCAGGAGAGGTGGACGCAGTTTGTGTGGTCACCGGGGTGGGCAACACGGTAGTGGCGGAGGCCTTGTCAGGAGGCGGTTTGAGCCTACTTCATTTGAGCGACAATCTTGCCGGCGCGTTGGCACACTCCTATCCATTCGCACGGGGAACGATCATTCCGTCGGGTGCTTATCCTGTCGCTCCAGGCAAGGGCCTGCCACAGCATGATTTGCCTACTATCGCAGTCGATGTCATCCTTGCCTGCCGGGCAAACTTGGACAATGACGATGTGTTGAAACTTACAAAAAGTATTCATGAGGGACGGGCGCCCATGGCTCGATTTCATCCCTTGTTTGCTGGAATCTCTCGTCCGGCGATGGACGGTCGGTTACAGTTCCCTCTGCACGAGGGAGCACGGCAGCACTATGACCGCAACGAGCCCGGATTTCTCCAGAATTGGGCTGAACCCATGGCACTCCTTATTTCTGTTCTGGCGGTGGCTTGGGGGGTCGGAGTCACCTTGCGCGAATTCGTTCAGCAACGAAAGAAAGATAGTCTGGACGTCTACTTCGAACAATTGAATGCCATCATGGGCGAACTCGTGAAGGGACCGTCCCCGGAGCGAGTTCAAGCCATTTCGGACGAGTTGCATGCCATTCGTTCGACCACCACCCAAAAGCTGATCATTGAACAACTTGCGGCAGATGAATCTTTTGTCATTTTTCAAGGGCAATTGCATTCTGCTCAACAATTGACATCTGAATTGTTTCGCGCCCATAAAATTACAAATTAAAGATGAGGGAGGCTCTGGGAAAAGAACAAATTTCGCAGGCCTTGGGGTAACCGTTAATCGCAATAAACGGAGAGAAATAACATGAAATCAAAATTCGCTTACCTTGTAATCGGAATCCTTTCACTTGCCACATCCGTCCTTTCGGCAAAGAAGCCAAATGTTTTGTTTCTGATGTCGGACGACCTGAATACGGCGTTGAGTGGATTCGGGCATCCACAATGCAAAACACCGGAACTGGACAAGTTGGCCAGTCGCGGTATGCGCTTCGAGAACATGCATTGTCAATATCCTGTGTGCGGTGCGTCGCGTGCTTCGCTGATGTCCGGGCTCTATCCATACACCAATGGCACGCTTGGCAATGCCGGCACCCTGCGCGGAAACATGCCAAATGTCGTGACGATGTCACAGCTGTTTAGAAAAAACGGCTATCGCGTAGGTCGGGTGAGCAAAATCTACCACATGGGCATCCCGCCGGAAATCATAGCCGGAACCGCCACCCGTGACGATCCGCATTCTTGGGATGAGGTGGTCAATATCAAGGCGCCCGAACAAAATGCACCTGGTGTAAAGACGAACTGGTCTCCCAAGAACAAGAGTTCGCAATCGTTTACCGGCGTTGTAGCCGAGGGCGATGAACTGGTCCATGCCGACGGCATGGCTGCAAATCACGCCATTGACTTTCTCAAGCGCCACAAGGACAAGCCCTTTTTCCTCGCCTGCGGCTTTGTCCGTCCTCACGTCCCTCTGGTCGCCCCGGAAAAATATTTCGATCTCTACGACCGCGACGCGATGCTGGCACCGCGGGTACCGGCGAACGACCTTGAAGACGTGCCGGAAATCATTCGCAACTATAAACGCAACAGTACGTCCTACGGCGTCACGCCCGAATTGCACAAGGGCTTGCTCGAAGCCTACTATGCCAGCATTTCCTACATGGATGCACAGGTCGGTCGCGTGCTGGATACGCTCAATGAACTGGGATTGGCGGAGAACACCATCGTTGTGTTCACCAGCGATCATGGCTACCTGCTGGGGCACCACCACAAGTTCCAGAAACAGCACTTGTTTGAGGAAGCCACCCGCGTCCCATTCATCGTCAGTGTTCCATGGATGAAGAAGCAGCACGGAAAGGCAACGAAGCATATTACGGAGCTGATAGACCTCTATCCAACCCTTGCTGACCTGAGCGGGTTGAAGGCCCCGGGGAATCTACACGGTGAGAGCGTGGTACCCCTCCTCAAGGATCCTTCTTCCGATGACTGGAAAAAAGACCTCGCCTTCACGATTAGCCGCAGTGGGGGAGAGTCGATCCGCACACATGAGTGGCGCTTCACACAATGGTGCTTTGGTGCTGGTGGCATGGAACTCTATGACCTAAGGAAGGATCCAGAAGAATTCACCAACCTGGCAGGGAACCCCACCTATAACTCACCGCTCAAGAAACTGAAGGAGCAGCTCGAGATCAAGCGAGTTGACGCAGGTTTTTCTGCGAAGCTGTTTCGCAGGAAGAAAAAGTGAGAGTAAAAGCATTATTTGTTGTTTTCGCAGCCCTGGCAATTGGAGTTCTCCAGGCGGAAGACCTCGTTAATATTCCCTCTTCCAAGAAGAACTTCCATCTGTTTCTCCTGATGGGACAGTCAAACATGTCTGGGGGCGTTAATATAGCAACCGGTGATACCCAGCCGGTTCCTCATGTGCTAAAAATGCGTTATGCCAAAGAAGGGGAGGAGCCAAAGTGGGCCCCCGGCGCCCATCCGCTACACCCTAGACGTCCCAACAAGAAGGCACGTTTCGGGCCTGGCTTGTCGTTCGCAGAGACTTATGTGGCTGACAAGCCTGGTGTGATGGTCGGTCTGATTCCGATGGCTTGGGGAGGCAGGAGTATTCAGCAACTGGGTAAGGGGTCTGGGATTTACAGTGATGCCATCCGTCACACGCAGGCGGCCATGCAGGCTGGAACTCTCAAGGGTGTGCTTTGGCATCAAGGGGAATCGGACACCATTGACCAGGCAAGAACCGATGCCTATGAGAAGAAACTTCATCGCCTGATCGAAGACGCCCGGAAGGACTTCGGGAATCCGCAATTGCCCTTTATCGTGGGAAACCTGGCGGAATTCTACGGCACCGGCAAAGATCACAAGGCGCCGGATCGGGTGGCTCGTATTACCAGGATCAGGGAAATCCTTCGAAGCTTGCCGAAAAAGGTGCCCCATACCGGATTTGTCGAATCCACTGGTTGCAGCCCGGCTGCCCGTGCGAAGGTACATTTTGATCGCAATTCGTGTTTGCTCATGGGCAAGCGTTATGCCAAGGTTTATGCCGACATGATTTCGAACCCTTAAATACCGATGAAAGAGTCGCTCAATAGCAGGAAATTTCTTCCAGTCTTCCGGTTAACTGAAATAAGAAAATCAATCCTTAGGTAGGATTTCACCAACCAGTACAGAACCCACGATGATAAAGCGTTTTTTAGATTATCTTTCTTTTTGCCTGTTCGCCTGCATTGCAACAGCCGAGGTGCCCGGTATTCACTTGGCCGACAAATCGTTGGTCGTTGAGTTTCTCGACAGTGATGAAAAGGAGTTCTTCGTCAGCCAAACGATGGATCTTTCCGGGCGGCTGTTCGTTGGTTGCCGCGAGGCCTTGTACGTCTACGAACCAACCGCGGAAGGTGGCTTCGGGCCACGGCAGGAGTTGTACCGCTTCCCTAAGGATTCCTGGCTCTATGACCTCGAGGTATATGGCAATGACCTCTTTGTCCTGACTAACACGGCGCTCTACCGCATGCCCGACGCGGTCACCCGGCGGAACAACCTGAAGCCTGAAAAGTTGTTGTGGGGCAAGCCGCAGGGTCACTTTCATCAAGGCCTCCATGGCATGGAGTTCGGGCCCACTGGCGACCTGTTCCT
>JABJCN010000016.1 GCA_018668635.1 Opitutia bacterium | reverse complement strand
GGCCTCCTTCAGTCAGAAAAACTTTGCAGTAGCCACCGCCATCGACGGCAAGGTGGCGCCCACCAATAATGGTTGGGCCATATCTCCACAATATAAGTTGCAGATGGCTTCATTTGAGACCAAGCAGGACATTGGTCTGAAGGGTGGATCCGAGCTGACCTTCACCCTCAAGCAGGAGTACACTGGCAGCATGTTCAGTCTCGGTCGTTTCCGCCTTGCAGTAACCAATGCACCCCGCCCTGTTACCTATGGCATTTCTCCGGAGATACAGAAATTGTTCGCTGTTCCCGCGGACAAGCGGGATGATGCCACCAGAAAGAAGATTCTCGATTCATACAAGGGGGAGAGCAGTGAACGGAAGCTTTTGGCAAAGACACTGGCCGAAGCCAATACGCCCCGTCCAAAGGACCCCAAGCTCAATCAACTGGAAATTGCCATCAAGAAAGCCAGTGAGCCACTCAAGATTCCCCCGCGGGTGGCAGAATATAAGCGGGCCGTTGACTTGAGTACGCAACAGCTTGGTAACCCCCGCCTGACTGCCGTCCAGGATATTGCCTGGGCACTCATCAACAACCCGGCATTTCTCTTTAATCATTAATCTTGCCAATTTTGGCCAATACCATTTCTTTAATTACAAACACACACGGGAGACACACACCATGATTCGTATACCAGGAGCCCTCGGCAAAGACATCTGTGACAACGGCATTGGCCTGACACGCCGCGACATTCTGCGTGTTGGTGCATCCGGTATGCTGGGCATGTCCCTTGGTGGCATGCTTGAGCTACAGGCCGGTCAGTCTGAAAAGCACGGCGGTCCCGGCTGGGGCAAGGCCAAGAGCATTATTCTTTTGTACCTGCAGGGTGGTCCAAGTCACTTGGATCTATGGGACCCCAAGGAAAATGTGCCTGACAATGTTCGCAGTATATTCAAGCCAATCCCCACGAAGATTCCCGGCATTCATTTTACTGAGCTCCTTCCCAAGTTGGCAAAAGTGAACGATAAGTTCACCATGATCCGCTCCATGAGCTATACCCCCAACGGGTTGTTCAACCATACTGCCGCCATCTACCAGATGATGACCGGTTATACCACGGACAAGGTGAGTCCATCCGGTCAGCTTGAGCCGCCCAGTCCCAAGGATTTCCCGAATTTTGGTTCCAATATTGTGCGCCTTAAGCCTCCAACTGAGCCCATGCTCCCATTTGTGATGCTTCCGCGTCCGCTCCAGGAGAGCAATGTGGTTGGGAAGGGCGGTAGCGCCGGTTTCCTCGGCAAGGCTTTCGATCCCTATACACTTTACCCGCCGGGTGGTGACATGGACATGGCAAAGATGAGCAAGATTCGCATCGACGATCTCCAGCTCCGGCCAGATATCTATGCCCAGCGTCTCAAGCGCCGTGCCTCGCTTCGTGACACCATTAATGCCTCCATGCCGGACATCGACAAGGCGGTTGCGAATCACAACCTGAACGAATACTATGATCGTGCCCTCAACTTAATTGTCTCGGGTCGGGCCCGCAACGCTTTTGCCCTTGGCGAGGAATCGGCCACCACGCGCGAGATGTATGGCAATAACACTTTCGGTCAAAGCTGCCTCTTGGCCCGCCGACTTGTGGAGGCAGGCACACGTGTTGTTGAGGTTGTCTGGCCCAAGGTCGCCAATTCGGACAATCATTCATGGGATGTTCACAAGGGGCTTCCAAAACGTATGAAGGACCAGTCCGCCCCCATGTTGGATGCCGGCGTTTCCTCACTCTTTACCGACCTTGATGAACGTGGTTTGCTGGATGACACCCTTGTTGTCTGTATCGGGGAGTTTGGCCGCAGCCCCCAAAAAGGCGTCAGTACTTCCGGAAACGGGAACAGTTCCGATGGTCGCGATCACTGGCCCTATTGCTACACAGGAATCATTGGAGGTGCCGGTGCCAAGCGTGGCTACGTACACGGGAAATCAGACAAGACCGCATCCGGTCCTGTTGAGGATCCTGTGCATCCCACCGAGCTTTTGGCTGGTATATATCATAGCTTTGGTATTGATCCGGAGACCATCGTACATAACCATCTCAACCAGCCCCGTGAACTGGTCAAGGCTTCCGCGGTGACAGAACTCTTTTCCTAGTTCATTTTGTATTTTTTAGAGAAAAAGGATTTGATCTCTGGGTGTGCCGGTTTTCGACCCCGTTCCAATGGTGTCCGCTAAGCTTATTTATTTCTTTGCGGTCTAGCAGGCTTGACCGTTAAGAGCATTTCCAGAGGATTGTCTGGCAATGCCTTCACAAGCTGAACTGGAACGAAATCTAAAGCTCTATCCATGGTACTCCATGGCTTTGGAGTCCCTTTTTTGGGCACCGGTCTTCATTCTGTTGTTCTCGTCCAGGTTTTCCATTGCACAGGTATTACAGTTGGAAGGCATCTACTATGTTGCTGTTGTCCTTCTTGAAGTGCCATCCGGTTATATTTCGGACCGGCTTGGACGCAAATCCACCCTGATGGTGGCAGCCTGTTTTCTGGCCGTGGCCTATGCTGTTTTTTTTCTGGGCGATACTTTTTTCGTATTTGTTCTAGCCAAGATTTTGATGGCGGCCGGTTTCTCTTTCAAGTCAGGTACGGATGCCTCGTTCCATTATGATTCTCATCAAGCCTTGGGTCGTTCATCAATATTTGGAGATGCGGAGGCTCGGGTTTCCAGCTTGAATTTTCGTGGCGCGGCCTGTGCCGCCCTCCTTGGTGGATTTGCCGGGATGGGGAACTTGTCCGTACCTTTTGCCTTGTCGGCTATTGCTTCATTTTTGGCAATGGGTATCATGGCACTGTGTGTGGAACCAACTCAATCTGCTGAGCGAACTTCATCTGGGTTTGGCGCTCAGTTGGGGCAAGCCCTGGGCAAACTGGAGGACCGGAACCTGCGTTGGTTGATGGGGGTTGCCGTGCTGTCCATAGTGCTCGTCCATGTCCCGTATGAAATCTATCAACCCTATGTGGATATACTTTCTGGGGAGCGGGGTATGGGCCCGCAGGTAAGTCCATTGATTGCCGGCCTTCATGCATTTGTTGTGATGCTCATCGGTTCATGGGTTGCCAGAAGAAGTGTTGTATTCAGTAAACGGTTTGGCATGCGCAGGACATTCCTCTTTTCCACCCTTATACAGAATCTATTGATTCTTCCTGCTGCAATTTTTCTTCACCCAGCCGTTGTGTTCGTCTTATTGCTTCGGAATGCACCAAAGGGGTTGTATATGGCCCCTTTGAGTGCCGAGGTAAATGATCGGATTCCAACGAATTTACGCGCAACCTATCTATCCCTGCAGAGTCTGGTCGGAAGGCTTACTTTTGCTGTGTTGCTTTCCATGCTTTCATTTACTGTCGGGGATGGTCTTGTGGATTGGTCCTCGCTATCCAGGATCTCTGAATTTTCTTTTTATGCCGGTATAACCGGATGGATGATATTACTTTTGACTGCCAGGTTTGTAGAGGAAAAACCATCAAGGATACACCATGATTCAAGATAGTAACTCCAGCGATAACGTCGCAATAACCAACCCCGGTCTGGTTAAATGGGTGATGCTTCCATTATCTCCGATTGTCGCCATATTGACCGGCTATGCTGCGTATCGTTGGGGAGGCATGGAACTCCTTGCAGCAAAAACTCTTTCTATTGCCCTCTGGACTGCATTGTGGTGGATCTTTGAACCGGTCCCGATTCCGGTGACCTCTCTTTTGCCTCTGGCCTTGCTACCCATGTTTGGAGTCCTAACAGACAAGCAGGTGGCCATGGCCTACGGTCACAAGCTGGTTCTGCTATTGATGGGGGGGTTCCTTCTCTCCAAGGCCATGGAGAAGAGCGGCGTTCATCGCCGACTGGCCCTCATGATGGTCAATTTGTGTGGGGGTGGGGGAGGCCGTGGTCTTGTGTTGGGATTCATGCTGGCTGCGGCAATGTTGAGTATGTGGATATCCAACACAGCCACGACACTCATGCTTCTGCCGATGGCGTTGGCTATTCTCGAGGGGGCAAAGGATCGGCGTGTGACCATCCCGTTACTCCTCGGCATCGCTTACGCGGCGAATGTAGGTGGTCTCGGAACCCCCATTGGAACAACTCCAAATCTTGTGTTTATTGAACAGTATAAGGAGTTTTCAGGCGAGGAATTTTCTTTCAGCGACTGGATGAAACATGGTATTCCCGTGGTTTTCTGTATGGTGCCAATTATCTGGCTCTGGCTTACACGTAATCTCAAGGATGCTGCACCGCTGCAACTTCCGAAAGTCGGGACGTGGCGGCAGGAGGAAGTCCGCACGCTCATCATCTTTGCCATGACGGCCATTGCCTGGGCCACCCGGAAGGAGCCCTTTGGCGGTTGGAGTGAAGCGTTTGGTGTTCCTGGCGTCAACGATGCCAGTGTGGCTTTCATCAGCGTGATTTTTTTATTTTGTCTGCCCAGCGGCATGCGTAAGGGCGACAAGCTTCTGGATTGGGAGACCGCTGTGAAAATCCCCTGGGGGTTGCTACTTTTATTTGGAGGAGGCATTGCCATTGCTTCGGCCTTTAAGACTTCCGGCTTGAGCGAGATTGTGGCGGGACTCCTGACCGGCCTTCAGGATGTGCCTGTTTTCGCGCTCATCTTCATCATCTGCCTTGTGGTGACCTTCCTGACGGAAATGACCAGCAATACTGCGACAACTATTCTCCTGATGCCCATTCTTGGGGCAGCAGCCAAGGCGACCAATGTGGATCCTGCCATCCTGATGCTTCCGGCCGTCCTGAGTGCCAGCTGTGCGTTCATGCTCCCTGTGGCGACCGCTCCTAATGCTGTGGTCTTTGGGACAGGGAAATTTTCCACGACACGCATGATGCGGGAGGGATTCGCTTTGAACCTGATTGGCACTTTTATAATCTCCTGTCTTTGCTGCCTTATGTTACGGTAGGGCCTGAAAAGGTTACAGGTTTTGCCTGTGATTCCAGTATATTTATTTATTCAGGTTGCCTCCAATTTATTAGAATTTCCAGTTTCTAGTTAGTTGTTTCTGCGTAAAATTGTTTCGACCTTACTCAAAGTCAGGAATGTTTAATGAAATAACTTGAAACAAGAATAAATAATTCTGTGTGACATTCTGTGAGAAAAAGCACACTACTACAAATTAACCCAAAAGTCATGACTGCAAAAAAAGTAAAACCAAAAGAAAAACCTGAAACCATCTACAAAATTATAACCATTCGCGTTACAGATGAGTTACATGGACGGATCCAAGATTCATCAATGCAATCGAATATCAGCACCAATCACATGATCAACGAATTGATTCGATCCGGCCTTGATATAATACAGACTCGCAAGGATACAATGAAGCTTCCCAAGTTTCTCAAAATGCTTCGTGTAATGTCTGATGATAATGGAAAGACATAGGCGTTATGCCTTCGCCCCAACAATTAAATTTGTAGCTTACAGTCTCCATCCTAAAGTAAATAATATACAATCATGACGCACAAAATTTTAAAGTACGTTTTGGCCTTTCTGGGCCTGGCCATTATTTTTCCATTAATCTCCATGGGCCAACAAGCGGACTTGGAGGAGAAAGAGCTCCACGAGTTGATTGGTGAGGGACTTGAAGCAGCGGTGGAGCTTGGCACTTTATCTGAGGAGGATGCCGAGGAACTGTTCAGGGAACTGACCGATGAGGACGGTGAAGACGAAGAAGAGTTTGATGAGGAGAGGGAGGAACTCCATGAGTTGATCGGTGAGGGACTTGAAGCCGCAGTGGAACTGGGTACTTTATCGGAGGAGGATGCTGAGGAACTGTTCAGGGAACTGACTGATGAGGACGGTGAAGACGAAGAAGAGTTTGATGAGGAGAGGGAGGAACTCCATGAGTTGATCGGAGAGGGACTTGAGGCAGCGGTGGAGCTTGGCACTTTATCTGAGGAGGATGCTGAGGAACTGTTCAG
>JABJCN010000079.1 GCA_018668635.1 Opitutia bacterium | reverse complement strand
GGTGGGATACGGCAGGTTTGCACCAACCCCAAAGAATCTTTTGTCCGTACGCGTTCGTCCGACTTCGGGCCTTGAGTTTGTATCAAGTCGTCACTTCCCGGATGAGGTACAGGGAGATATCCTGATCAATAACACCATTGGGTTTCAGGGTATGAAACAACATACCCTTGAGGATGATGGTACTGGTTTTAAGAGTACTTTTCGTCATGACCTCGCCCGGGGTTCAGACCGAAATTTTCGCCCAGTTGATATGGAGTTTGCCCCGGATGGATCGCTATATCTTGTCGATTGGCACAATGCGCTTATCGGACACATGCAACACAATGCGCGTGATCCAAGTCGGGACCACACCCATGGCCGTATCTATCGGATTACCTACCCGTCTCGTCCGCTTGTGCCAATTGCCGAGGTGGCAGGGGCTAGTCTTTCGAGTTTGCTTGAGAATCTGAAACTACCTGAGTATCGCACGCGCTACCGCACTCGACGTGAACTTCGGGGACGCGAGACCGGTTCAGTATTGAAGGCCCTTGGTAATTGGATTGCGAAGTTGGAAAAGGCCGATCCCCGATACGAACATCATCTGCTGGAGGCTCTTTGGGTGGGTTGGGGGTTGAACCAGGTTGATGAGGGTCTTCTTCGGAAACTCCTCGTTGCCAGTGATTACCGGGCCCGAAGTGCTGCTGTCCGCGTGCTTCGGTACAGCGGTCACCAGGTCAAGGACCAGACTTCATTGTTGATTCAGGCAGCAGAGGATAAAAATGGACGTGTCCGCATGGAGGCTGTTGCCGCCGCTTCCTGGTTGGGCAAGAAGGATGGATTGGCTGTGCTTGAGGCTGCAAAGCCACAGCAAAATAAAAAAAATAAGTTGGTCAAGACGGGGGTGGGGCGCCTTGATAAAAAGGGCATCCTTCATTTTACCGACCCGTCCCTCAAATCCACGCGGGTCGATACCATTACCATTTTTATCCCCGGTAGCAACCAGACGCTGAACTTGTCGGAGGTGGAGGTGATTAGTGGTGGGGAAAATATCGCTGATCAGGCCAAGGCTTCTCAATCATCCAGATACAATGATGATTTTCTTGTTGCCTTGTTGACGGATGGGGACCTTGCGAACTTTGCCCACTCGGCTCAGGGTGATAACAATCCCTGGTTCCAGTTCCAGTTCAGTCAGGCAATAAAAGTGGAGGATGTCAGGATTTTTAACCGCCGGGGTTATGAAGGACGTTTTAGGTCTGGTCAGGTGACTTTCGCCAGGGGCGACGATGTGATCCTCTCAATGGGTGTGAGCCAGAATGGTCATGTGGTAGAGGAGGGTATGGATCCTTGGATATCCCCTGTTTTTAAAACGGCCACGGCGTATCTGCAGGGCCAGGTGATCGAGGCGGATTCAGCACCTGTTTACACGACTCATTTGAAGGGAGCAGATAAAAAGATCTTTCTCAAAGGTGCTGAAGTCTACAATCGTGAGGGTCATTGCATCACCTGTCATCAACCGGATGGCAAGGGTTTGCCTGCTGCACAGTTTCCCCCCATTGCTGAAAGTAAATGGATCACCGGCAGCGAGGAGCGCCTCATTAAGTTGACCCTACACGGATTAATGGGGCCACTGAAAGTCAAGGGAGTTCAGTATCCCGGCGTCGTTCCCATGACTCCCTTCAAGTTTCTTCCGGATGATGAAGTTGCGGCCGTATTGACCTTTGTTCGAAACACTTTTGGTAACAAGGCATCAGTTGTCACGCCGAAAGCCGTCCGGGTCGTCCGTGAAAAGACCCTGGGCCGGAATGCTTTTTATCAACCCCAGCAGCTTCTAAAGGAGCACTCTCACTGATTCGCGGAAAACTTGTAGTTCGCCACCTGACTCCATAGTTTGCCTTTAATATTCCAACACAACAGAAAAGATCATGTTTCACCTCACTTGCCCTATGATGTTGCTTTTTGTCTCACTCCCTTTGGGGTTGTTTGCCCAGTCGGTTGATCCGATTCGCGTCTGGCCGGGGAAGGCGCCTGACGAACCCGCGGGGATCGAGTCAAAGAAAGCCAAGGCCGTCACCGGTTCCGACGGAGTCATTCGGATTCTCTACGTTGATACCCCCGAGCTCTTTCATTTTCCAGCTTCGCCAGATATGGCAACGGGAACCTGTGTCATTGTTTGCCCCGGGGGTGGCTATGGAAAGTTGGCATGGAACAAGGAGGGTACTGAGATCGCGACCTGGTTGAACACCTTGGGAGTCGATGCCGTCGTCCTCAAGTACCGCGTGCCCCGGCGTGATCGTGAAAAGCCTCACCCCTGGCCACTGCAGGATCTCCAGCGAACCATTCGCATCGTTCGTTCAAAGGCTGCCGAATGGAAAATTGATCCGAATCGTTTGGGCGTCATGGGTTTCAGCGCAGGCGGACATCTATGCGCCATGGCCTCCTCCCATTATCTAGAGGAATCCTACAAGCCAATTGATGCGATTGACAAACTCGATGCCAGACCGAGTTTCGTGGTCTTGATTTATCCTGCCTACCTTGGCAGCGTCCGAAAGGATGCCAACCGGATCGACCCGCTGGTCAAGGTGGATGCCAAGACACCACCGACCTTTATTGCCATCACTCATGATGATGGTGATCGTGCAATCTTTGCCGCATTGTACTACGCTGAGCTCAAGCGCAATCGGGTTCCCGGGGAACTACACATTTATAACAAGGGCGGCCATGGATATGGCCTTCGTCCCAGTGCGAACCCGGTTTCAAGTTGGCCGGACCGTCTCGGGGACTGGTTTCGTTCCAGCGGTCTACTCAAAAGGCAATAATATTCGAGGTTGCATCGGTACTGATCCTATTTAAATCCTTTACTGTAAAATCCGTCGGAGAGATTCTTTTAGACTTCCCCATCCCGATTATTCCATCAAAGTCGATACCATGTCATACCTTCAGAGAGTAACAAACACGGACCGTCCATGGTCTGAAACCAATGCCCGGCTTTTGGTCGTGGGAATATTTGAAAATCAGAGCCTGACATCGCTTGGACAAGAGATTGATTTACATCTTGGCGGTGTAATCAAAAAGGCGGCATCTCTGGGTGACCTTACAGGAAAGCCTGGCGAGTCCCGGACCTTTTACGATGATGACCATGTGTTCCTTGTCATGGGTCTTGGTCCAAGGGATCAGTTTAATTCCGAGGCCATTCGCAAGGCCGGTGGCTCCATATCCAAAGTGGCACTGGCCAGCAAAATCACAACCCTTGCCGTGGAATGTTTTTGCGCATGTTCCGAGAAATCCGAATGCCAGGCACTAGCGGAAGGACTTGTTCTGGGGAGTTATCGATTCAACGAACACCGCACCGGGAACGATGACGGTCCGGACCTTGAGGCAGTCACGGTTCTTAGCGGAGATGAGACAGGCCTGACCAAGGGTGCTGTCATTGCCGCTGGTGTCTGTCTGGCCAGGGACCTTGGTAATCATCCCGGTAATGTGGCCACCCCGACACGATTGGCGAAGGAAGCTCTTAGGATCGGTGGTTCCTGTGATATGAAGGTCACGATCCTTGACCGTGAGGAAATTGTGGAACAGGGAATGGGGGCTCTTGCAGGCGTTGCCCAGGGGAGTGATGAACCACCGAAGTTTATCGTGATGGATTACAATGGAGGTGCCGCTGATCTCAAGCCGATCGCCCTGGTTGGCAAGGGACTGACTTTTGACAGCGGGGGTATCTCCATAAAACCCTCGGCCCAGATGGATGAAATGAAGTTCGATATGTGTGGATCTGCGATTGTGCTGGGTGTCATGCAGGCGATCTCGGTCCTAAAACCGGCCCTTAACGTTATTGGGGTAATTCCGTCTACTGAAAATCTGCTGGGAGCAAAGGCCTGTAAGCCCGGTGACATCTTAAAGGCATACAATGGAAAGACGATTGAAATTCTAAACACAGATGCTGAGGGGCGACTAATCCTTGCTGACGCACTTAGTTACGTTACAGCCAATTATGAATTGGATTATGCTTTGGATTTTGCAACTTTGACCGGTGCTGTTTTGATTGCACTTGGGCATCACACCACCGGGATTATGGGTACCGATGAGGACTTGATCCGCAGGGTCAAGGAATCTTCTGTAAATACTGGTGAGAAGGTCTGGGGATTTCCTCTTTGGGATGAGTATTGCGAGGAAGTGAAATCAAAGATAGCCGATGTGAAGAATCTTGGTGAAGGTCGTAACTCGGGTACAATTGCCGGTGGTGCCTTTCTTAAGGAATTTGTCGGAAACGATACACCCTGGGTCCATTTTGATATTGCTGGCTCAGCATGGGGCGAGAAGGAAAAGCCCTACGGTCCTAAAGCAGGAGCCACGGGGAACATCATTCGCCTTGTGATTGATCTCCTTGGGGTGTAGCTTCTTTTAGGTAGGTATTGGCTGCCTGTATTGGACAATATTTCAATACCTTTAGAGAGTTTTTCTGATTAGAAATACAGGCGTGCCCTTTACATGGCGCGTAGGCTGTGTTTCCCTTTGCTTTGGAATTTACCAAGCCCATATTTGATATAACATGAAACGATCTGGCATATTATCTTTGGCTTTGCTTTTAGCTTTTTCCTCAATGGTCGAGGCTTCTCCTGAGTGGATTTGGGTTAAGGATGGACGAAAAGCCGAGGTAAGGGCCGAGATCCAGCGAAGTGTATTCATTTCAGACCATCTAAGCTCAGCCCGACTTCAGGCAATTGCCGATGGTGCGTCACTCACAATTCGGATCAATGGCCAGATTGTAGATCACGTTTCTGCCCACGGACCACTGGTTGGTTTTGACGTCACTTCGTTGCTACAAAAAGGCGAGAATGCTATCTCGATCACAGCCGTCTCGGTGAACGTCGCTCCCGCAGTAGCTCTCCATTTGACATGGACGGATGCCAAGGGTAAAAACGGCTCCCTATTCACGAACAACAAATGGAAGACAAATGGAGTGATTGCCTCCTTCGGTTCTTTAGCCAGTGAGCCATGGTGGGACTTGCCTCCCTTGAACGTTGATTCCATCGATGACTACACTCAATGGAAACGGGCATCCAAGGCGGAGGCGGGAACCGATCCTTCCTTTTTTTTCACTTTGCCCGGATACGAAGTCGAACTGTTGCGTTCAGCTGGCAAGGAAGAAAACTCATGGGTGAGCATGGCTTTTGACCCCAAGGGCAGAATAACCATTGGGCGGGAGGACAGGGGCTTGTTGCGATTTACTCTATCGTCTGAAGGCCAAATCGTCCGGACGGAGAGCATCGAGGATACCCTTAAAGAGTGCCGAGGATTGCTTTATGCTCACGGTGCCCTCTATGCCAACGCAAACAACTCGAAAGCCCTCTACCGACTCAATGACTTGGATGGAGACGACAAATTCGATGAGAAGAAAATCCTTTACCAATCCGAGGGCGGGGTGGGGCACGGGCGCAACGACCTGACTCTCGGCCCCGACGGGATGATCTACGTCATTCACGGAGATTCCGTTCACATCCCCGATTCGCTTCCCAACCGGACTTCGCCCCTTCGTCGCAAGCGCTTGCCTTACAGGCCGAACGAGGGGCACGTCTTGCGAATGGATCATGATGGCAAAAAAATCGAGGTATTCTGTGGTGGGTTGCGCAACCCCTATGGCATTGCCTTTAACCGAGCCGGCGAAGCTTTTACTTACGATGCTGATGCCGAGAACGACATGGGCCCCCCATGGTACCGCCCGACCCGGATCAAGCACTTGACCAGTGGGGCCGATTTCGGATGGCGGGCGGTTACCGGGAGCTGGCCTCCGTACTACCCCGATCACCCCGATAATTCTCAGCCCACCGTTCATATCGGAAAGGGTTCCCCCACCTCCGTGAAATTTGGATACAAAAGTCATTTTCCTCCTGCCTATCAGGATGCGCTTTTCGTTCTGGACTGGACCTTTGGCCGGATTCTGACCGTCCATTTGATCGAGCGGGGTGCCGGCTATGCCGGAGTGCCGGAAGTTTTTTTGCAGGGACGTCCTCTAAACGTGACCGACTTGGCATTCGGTCCGGACGGCGCCATGTATTTCGTCACGGGTGGCCGCCGAACCAAAAGCGCTCTTTACCGGGTTCGTTATGCGGGTACAAATGGTCCCCGCAACAAAGCCAGCTTTCAGCAAAAGCTCCGTGCCGAACTCTCCGGAAAGGCGCGGGCCGTTCGTCGTCATCTGGATGGGCATCATGGAAAACCGAATCAAGAAAGCGACGACAATTTGCTCGGTGATGCTCTCGCCGGCAAGCTGGTCTCGCTTTGGGTGCATTTGGGTAGTTCCGACCCGCGTATCCGGCAAGCCGCCCGCATTGCCTTGGAGCATCAACCCTTGGAGCGTTGGCGATCCGCCGCCTTGACCGAAAACGGAAACCCGAGGGCTCTCCTTACTGGCTGGACAGCCTTGCTTCATGCCGAGCCCGGCCAAGCGTCTGCAATCCTTTCCATGTTGTCCAAGCTCGATCTTTCTTCGCTCGAAGAGGACTTGATCCTCCAGGCGGCTCACTTGTATGCCCTTTGTCTTAAAGATGGGTACGGAGCTTCCAAAGAGGCTATTCTTGCCCAGCTTCGACCTCTGTACCCAAATCAATCGGACAAGCTCAACTGGTCGATCGCGCTGCTTCTCATCACCCTGGATCCAAAATGGGCCGTGGGCCAGACGATCGAATTGCTCAAATCTACCGAGAACCCTGTTCAGGCGGTCCATTACCTGCACCACTTGCGTCACGCCAAGGTGGGGTGGAGCCAGGCAAGCAGGGAGGCCTACTTTCGCAAACTCGGGGAAGCCTCCGGTTACATCGGGGATAG
>JABJCN010000017.1 GCA_018668635.1 Opitutia bacterium | reverse complement strand
TCTGGCGTCTCCCCTTTATTCTCTTCTCCATCCTTGCCGGCTTTCTCTTTCTGGTTATCATTGGGATTTCCCTTTTCCTTCTCTGCCTTTTCCTTCTCTGCCTTTTCCTTCTCTGCCTTTTCCTTAGAAGGCGACTGGTTTTTGTTTTGTCCCTCATTTGACTTGGACGAGTTATTATTCTCTTTGCTATCCTGATTCTTCTGTTCCTGATCCTTGTTCTCGTTCTCTTTGTTTTGGGAGTCCTGATTCTGTTCCGGGTTTTCCTTCATCTGCTCCTTCAGTGCTTCCAAGCGCTTTTGCACAATTTCGTAGTTCTTCTGCGCTTGGGGGAAAGTGTCATCAACCCGGACTTCAATAGCACCAGTATAGTCCTTCAAGCTCTGTTCCCAGCTCTTGATTGTTTCTTGAGGGTTCTCGTTCAACTGTTGCTCCCCCAGTCTGAATCGAGAATTGGCAAGATTATAGAGGATTTCATCCCGACTAGCTTTGTCTACCTCTTTCAATACTTCGTTGAATGAGTCAATCGATGAGGCGTATTCTCCTGCGTTGTAATGGCGAATGCCATTCCTGTACGATAAATCCTGAATTTTTTCCTTAAAAAGCTGAAATTCCTTTAGCAATTTGTCATATCTTTCGCCCTGCTTGTCGTTGAGGCTTAGGGCGCTTCCATAGTCAAGAAGCCCCTGGGTCCAGAGCTCGACGGCACGAGCAGGTTCATTTTCTCGAAGTGTTTCCCCGTGTTGAAACCTGACAAAGCCCCGGCTCTCATATACATCACTCTGGAATTCTGGATTCTCCTTCTCCAATTCAAGTGCCTTAGACAATGACTCGACAGCAGGCTCGAACTCTCCAATGCGAAACTGAGTTGCACCCAGATTGTAATGATTGACTGCCGACTCAGGGACCTTTTGCACATTCTTTTGAAAAAGTTCACGGGCATCCTCGAACTTTCCCTGCTTATAAAGGGATTTACCTCCGCCAAAGGTGAATGCGTCAACCGCCACCGGAGTCAGGCTAAGCAAACCCAATGTCGCCACCGTTGCCAATCGTGTCCCGGTGACTGCAAAACCCGATCGTGCGACGCGTCGCGTGCCAAGCAGCATCTCGACAAGCAAGAACAGTACTGCGAGAGCTAACGGCCACTGGTAACGTTCAGTAGGAAGTTTTCTCAGGTGTGCTTCTCGTTCCTCTTCCGGAACCAAAGAAAGCCCGTGCTCATAGACATAGTTCAAACCCTGCCCGGATGCACCCAAGGGAACATAAGCGCCATCAGTCGCCACAGCAATTTGCCGAAGCGCTGTCTCGTCCAATTTGGTGCGAACAAGTTCCCCTTGTGGGTCGCGCAACCAGTCCTTTACACCACCCGCAGAGGTAAATGGTATTAATTCTCCATCCGGGCTACCGACACCAACAGTATAAATGGTAATACCTGCTTCTCCAGCTTTGCGGGCTTGCAGGATTCCTTCCGCTTCGAGATCTTCTCCATCCGAAATCATAACGAGAACCTTTTGGTGGTCATCCTCCGCAAAAGACCCCTGAGCCTCAAGGATGGCACCGGCAATATCCGTACCTTGAGTGGCAAGTAAGCCAGTATCCACTGAGTCCAGGGTCTGGCGAAAAGCATCGTAATCAAGGGTTAGTGGACACTGAAGAAAAGCGCTACCAGCAAAAGCAAGGAGGGCGACACGATCACCCTCTGTTCTGTCCAGTAAGTCCAGTATGGCAAACTTGGCACGCTGAAGTCGGTTGGGCTTTATATCCTCGGCTAACATGCTACGTGAGACATCCAGCGCAATAATAAAGTCGATACCCCGTCGCTTCTCTTCCCTGTAGGTGTGCCCCAACTGAGGCCGTGCAAGAGCCAAGCAAGCCAACACGACAACAAGGACTATGAGAAATGATTTTGTATTTCGTAATATGGGACTGTAACTATCGGTTAATTGTTGAAGAATACTACTACCCGCAAATTGAGAAAGCTTCTTCCATGCTCGCCGCTCTGAGAAAAAATAGAAAAGAACCAAAGATGGAACTAACAATGCCAGTACAAAAAGCCAGATTATGGAATCAAAATTCACGGTAATGATCTAAAACGAGTCAATGCCAAGGATTGCTCTAGCAGAATTAATCCTACTCCCAACATCAATGGCCAATAATAAATATCTTTGTAGCTATGTCTGACAGTCAGCTTTTTCTCAGTCTTTTCCAGTTCGTCAATTTCCTTATAAACTCGACCAAGGGCTCGTGTATCCTTCACATGGTAGGACTTGCCTCCAGTTAGATCGGCAATTTTGTCCAAAGTCTCCAAGTCAATGTCTGACTCTGCCTGCCTCAAAAGAATTTTCCCGTTTGCATTTCGACGGGCAGAACCATCTCGATTGATAACCGGGAAAGGAACCAAGCCTTTTTCCCCAGCTCCAATAGCGTAAATCTTAATACCGAAACTGGCCGCCGCCTCGGATGCCTGGACTGGCTCAATCTTACCAGCATTATTTGCTCCGTCTGTAAGTAGAACGATGATACGGCTTTGGCTCTTCTGGTTATTAAGGCGATTCACCCCCATACCAATGGCACTTCCTATCGCAGTACCCTGCTCCGGGATACTGCCGATTTTGAGGCGATCCAGATTTTCCAGAACCCATTGGTGATTAAGAGTCAGTGGACTGACAAGATAGGGGGCACCAGAAAAAGCGACAATCCCAATCCTGTCATCCTGACGGGCTTCAATAAAATCCTCCACGACTTCCTTTACAACGGCAAGCCGGTCAACGGGTGTCCCCTTGATCTTAAAGTCATGTGCCCACATCGAACCTGATAAATCAAGAGCCAGAACAATATCAATTCCACTGCGTTGCCTCTCAGTGAAGCTGTCACTACGCCACTTGGGACGGCTCAAAGCCAAAACCAGCAAGATAAATGCAATCACCTTAACCAAGTACAGGAGATTTGGCACGCCTCCCCAACGAAGCGGTGACTTACGAGCAATTCCTGCAACCAGTCCAGATGAAGGGAAACGTAAAGCTGAACCTCGCCCAGTACGACCACGCAGAAGCAGTAGGATCGGGATCAGGAACAACAACCATAACCAAAGTGGTGTATCAAATGCCAACGGGAAGGCCTCTAGAAACCGATTCATGTCTCATCCTCCTGTATCTTTTGGGCTGAGACAGAAAGCTCCGGTGAAATTTTTAATAATAATGACTGGTGGCTCTCTTCAACAAAAAGAATTCCAGCTTGATACAGCTTTTCGCGCTTCTGATAAGCAAGAGGCATGCGAGCAAACTTTACCAAATCAATGAGTGAAAGAAACTCTTCAAGTCTCTTCGCAAAATCTCCTTTTAGGTCAGAATGCTGTGAGGCCTCCTCAAAAAATTCTTCTGTTGTGCGCTCTGGTGCCCGCAGAGCAAAAGTCTCTTCAATGTAAGACCGAAGAACATCAGACAACAAGGATGCAAATACTTTATCATCAAGCTGATCCTGCATAAGCCAAATTTCCTGTAGTCCGGTCAATGCGGATTCATGCGGGGGGATTGCGGGCAAAGACTTCTGTTGAATTTTTTTCCTCTTGCGCGTTAGGAAAAATACCAGTGCAAGAATAACCAACCAGACCCCACCACCAATCCAGTACCAACCTGCCCATATTGGTGTATCCTTCAGTTCCAACGCGTCCGTCATACTTCCTTCAGGGGATGGATTCATTGGTTCGATGATGCCTTCAATATCATCAAGAGAGCCTGGAGACTGTGAAAATAATGGTGCTCCAGAAATCAGGGCTCCACCACCAAGTACGCAAAATCTCCGCTTATAAAACAATGGCATTGAGGAGGTCCCATGCAGAAACGCTGGAGGAAAAATAGTCACGTGGCTGAATTCATGAATTTTTAGACAGCCTTTTTGGCGCTCGAGCTTCATCGCCGTCGATTCCTTAAATTAAAATATGTGCGCAGTGCATGCATGTAAGGCGTATCTGTGGTCGCGTGAACATAGTCAATGCCACGCTGACGAAGTTCCCCCTCCAAGTCTTCCACACGTTTGCGATTGGCCTCTGCAAAAGCTTTACGGAACTTTGGATTACCTGTGTTTACTTTAACCTGCTCACCCGATTCGGCATCCTCCAATGTTATCCATCCAATGTCTGGCAGCTCAATTTCACGAGGGTCCGCAAGTATAATACAAGAAAGGTCATGACGTCGATTCGTAAGACCCAACATGTGGAATAATTCCCCCTCACGCTCTTGCTTCCCGGGAAGAAAGTCACTCAGAAGAAAAATAATGGCTTTCCGTCGTTGAATCTGGTTGAGGTACTGCAATGCGCCAGGGGTGTCAGTCCCCTTCCCCTCGGGTTCGTAAAACAAAACTTCACGGATAAGCCGAAGGATATGATGGCGGCCCTTTTCTGGGCGTATGAATTTTTCTACCTTATCAGTGAAGAGGAGCACGCCTACCTTATCATCATTCCGGGTGGCAGAGAAGGCAAGCACACTGGCAATCTCGGCGGCTAACTCTCGAATGGTTTGGTCGTTCGAGGAAAAGTTGCCTGAAGCACTTAAGTCAACTGCAAGCAGAATCGTCAACTCCCGCTCCTCGCGAAACTTCTTAATGAATGGAGTACCAATCCGAGCAGTTACGTTCCAGTCAATCGATCGAACATCATCACCCGGAGAATACTCACGAACCTCATCAAAGTCCATCCCCTGCCCCTTGAAGGAACTGTGGTAAGCGCCAGTCAGCGAATCAGTAACCAATCGGCGAGTCCGAATTTCAATCTGTCGGACCTTTCGCAGAATCTCACGAGTGCGTTCTGAATCAAGTGTCTTCAATGGGAAATCAAGGGACGGGGACTGAATCAAAAATCCGGTTCACAACATCCTCAGATGTAACTTCCTCCGCTTCTGCCTCATAACTGACGATAACACGATGGCGGAGTACATCCATTCCAATATTCTTCACATCTTGAGGGGTAACAAAAGCACGGCCTTCCAGAAACGCCCATGCCTTGGTGGCAAGAGTCAGACCAATGGTTGCACGTGGAGAGGCGCCAAACTGGATATAGCTGGCGAGATTTAGGCCGTGTACCTGCGGATTTCGGGTGGCATGGATAACATCAACAATGTATTCCTTGATCTTTTCATCGACGTAGACTTGATCAACCAAGCGACGAGCCTGAAAGATTGTATCAGGGGTAATGACAGCATTAATTTCATGCTTGGGAGCGGTGGTCTGATTTGCATTGAGGATAGCGAGCTCTTCCTCCTTCGTTGGATAATCTATGCGTAACTTTAACATGAATCGATCAACTTGAGCCTCCGGTAGTGGATAGGTACCCTCCTGATCAATAGGATTCTCCGTAGCAAGAATGAGAAATGGCTCAGGTAGCGAATAGGTTGTATCTCCAAGCGTAACCTGGCGTTCCTGCATACATTCAAGTAGTGCGCTCTGCACCTTTGCCGGTGCACGATTAATCTCGTCGGCGAGAATTAAGTTGGAAAATACAGGACCTTTTTTGGTCGAAAATTCGCCCACTTTAGGATTGTAAATAAGAGTTCCTACAATGTCAGCGGGTAAAAGGTCCGGGGTAAATTGAATACGCTGAAAGTCTGCTTGGATCGCCTGGGAAAGGGTCCGAATGGACATGGTCTTGGCCAATCCCGGAACCCCTTCCAAAAGGATATGACCGTTCGCCAGTAGCGCAACAATCAACCGATCAACCAAATACTTTTGCCCGACGATAACCTTCTCAATTTCACCTCGGAGTAATTGCACCCAGCCAGATTCATTTTTAATCAAATCCTGCAAGGCGGAAAGGTCCTTGTGCGTAGTTTCGTTTTCGGTGTTCATTATTTAAATAAGGGATAAAAAATGTAAATCCCGCCGAAGTTCGCAAGCCTTCGGCGGGATATCACTTCGTTTGATGAATGAAATCAGCCTGTGTTATTCCTTTTTTGGGGTTCGCTTCTTATTCTTGTTTCCTTGGGCCTTCTTGCTCGGCTTGATAATGTTGGATTCACCCTTCTCAATTTGCACATTCAGTTCCTGAAGACGTTCCTTCCAATGGCCGGGAAGTTGCTTGATTTCCATCCCTTTCTCATAGGAGCCTTCGTAGAGAGTCTTTCCCTTCTTGTCGCGAATGATAAGATCGCCCTTCCCGTCATTCATAGTCAAGGAAAGCGAGCCATGGTCATTATTGATGGCAAAGTGCATATTCTTGCTGGATTGAAAAGAACTTTGGGTGGAGACATTGGGCGAAGGTCTCCCCTTAATTATGCCGCCAGATGAATCTCCGAACGGAAGAGTGAAACTGAAAGACTTAACGTCTGCACCGCCCTTTTGAAGTTTATCAAGATCGATTCCAAGACTCTCTAGTTGCTTACGCGCCTCCTCCGGTAAGTTGAAATCTGATTTACCCAAGGGAGACCAATTATTAGAAAACCCTTGAGGCACTTGCCCTGGGCTTTGGTAAGGGCCAGGACCATGACGAGGTGTCCACCCTTGTGGAAGCAATGGCAGTTGGCCTCGAAAGGCAGACGAATCCGAAATAGGCACTTCACGTGACACCAGTTTTGTTTCAACTGTTCGCTCCTTGCCTCCACGGAAAAAAGTCAACTGGATGGATTCCCCCGCTTTTTTAGAACGAATCAGCTCACGGAGTTGCTCCGGGTTGATAAGAATTTGGTCCCCTACTTTTTGGATAATATCATGTGCCTGCAGACCAGCTTCCTCAGCCGGACTTCCCGGCTCAATCTGCTCCACGGTGAGATAAAAGCCTTTCTGAAAACCAAGTTGGTGGCTGAGTGTGGGTGATACTCTTGTGGTGTAGACCCCAAGAAAATTGGACTGTTGTGTGGGTTTCCCCTTCTTTCCCGCTTCCGCATGAATTGCCGTCGCAAGAAGAAGCATGGCCACAAGTAAAAGAGGTAGGCGGTTAATTTTTACGGTATTCATATGTTATTATCCAATAGGTTAGAGCGTTGAGCTGTTATAAATGGGGTGGCCTGATACAGTATAACACCTAAAGATCAATAGGGCTCCAGTTTAACTTGGAAGACCTGTTCCCGCGGAACAGTAACACGCATGCGGGAGTTGTCTGCGGTATCGGTGAAAGTAGACGTGTCATAATAACGATAGCGGAATTGCTGGGCTGGAGGCAACTCAGGTTCACGAACGATGCCTTCGTTGCGAACTTCCACAAGAATGGCTTCACGATCCCGTGGTTGCCACGGCCCGATAGCGTTCTTAACCATGGGGAGCGAGTCGGGAGTAAGGGCTATATTCTTAACATTATCGGGCTGAGCGTGAGCAATAGGAGAGTTGGCGAGCGTTTGCGACATAAACTTCTGGAAATAAATAGATACACCAATAAAGCCCAATAAAAATATTAGGGAGGCGGCAATGATCCAGTTGCGGACAATCCCTAAAGGGATAACTTTCTCCTCGATGTTTATATCTTGAACGAGCAACTCGCCTTGAAGCCCAAGTGCATCGCTGATTCGTTGCTCAAAACCCGTACCTGTACGGGAGGGGGAAAGTCCCATGAGTTCCTTCTCAAGGTCAGAATGTAAATCTTTCATTTTGGTTGTCTGGAGAGGATAGACTTTAAGTAGGTCAGGGCATGGCGATAACGAGATGCCGCCGTGTGCAAGGGAATTTCAAGCGTTTTCCCGATTTCCTCAAAAGTCAGCTCCCCCCAAATCTTTAACATAAGAACTTCCTGATGCTTGGAAGATAGTTGCCGGATAGCTTCTTCCAACTGGATATGGCACTCCTTTTTTTCTAATGAGGATTCAAACCATTGTACTGATCCACATTCAATTCGATCTGCTTCATCGGCTTTTTTCTCCCGATGTTGCCGACGAATATCACGACGAGCGTAATCAATAGAGAGTCTTCGGATGGCTTGAAAAACTAATCCTGGCGCAATCTCACCAGTGTGTCCATAAAGCCTCCAAATCCTGACAAATGCCTCCTGTAGAATATCCTCGGCATCATAATCATTACGTGCTTGCTGGCGTGCAAACAGCAGGAGTCTTGGTCCGTGCTGAGCGAACCATTCCTTCCACATTGTATCCTTTTTGATTAGAGACATGGGCAATTACAATCCATAAGCGTTTATTAAACGAACTTTTGTCAAAAAGGTCTAAGATTAAAATCCCTGAATTCAAGGTACAGAAACTGAAATCCGATAGAATAAAAGGCTACCAGGAACTGGTGGGATTTTATCGCGTGCAATAACTGTCATTTGTTCCCCAACGAACTCTGTTACAGATGTTATTCGATCAGCAGCAGCCTGCCAAACCTTTAAATCTTCAGAAAACTCGATCGTATAAACCAATCCGGGGACATCAACCAGACGGATAAAAGTGAGATTTAAATGACCATCGTCCCCAATCGATGTCCGGGGAAGGCGCAAGGAATTGGGGTCTACTGGATTGGACATCAAGGCATATTCAAGAAGGTTTTGGAGTCCATCGCCATCAAAATCACCGTCATGCGATTGACTCAGGATACCAAAATGTTCTAGTTCCCAAGCATCAGGCAATCCATCACTATCACCATCCTGATCAACGGAATCAGTTTTTCCGGGAGAACCGCCAAGGTCTCCACCTGTCCCCCAATTGGCTGGATTGGAGTAGTCAGGTTGGTCAGATGAGGCAATCAGCACAATGGAGCGTCCCTCCATCTGTGACTTTGGAAAATCAAACTCATGCACGGATACACCAGAAGGAACAACCAACTGGAGCTTTTCGCCACCATTATTTAGTTTTCCAGAGTACTCGCCAACCACAGGCAACTCATTCCCATTTCGGGACTCGAAAGCAGCACGATTGGCAACAAGAAGCAAACGCGCACCGGAAGAAAGTTTTGTATTGTCATTAAAAGTAAAATCAATCCCGTCATCAAACTTAAGACCCGATAGATCAAGCGACTCTGAAGGATGAGAGTTCCAAAGTTCAATAAACTCAAAATTTGAGGCCTTGAAACCAGCCGCTCTCTCAGTGATACTAACATCAATCGGATTGCTATGGATTTCCGTGATTGCCAGATGCTTCTTTAAATCAGCCAGACGCAAGGGGGACCCAGCGACAATCTCCACAGGTGAGGACCAATGACTCCAGCGATTGCTGGAGTCCTTATGACGAACTCTAATTCGATATCGTCGACCAGGCTCCACAACATTTGGCGGGATAGAAACCAGATTAACAAAGGAATCTAGCTCCTGTTCCCAAATGGGGGTAATCTCATATTTTCCACGCTTAAAGGCTTCGTAGCCATCAACGCCGGGATGCTTGACTTCGGCAATGCGCCATCGCAACGCGCTAAAGGTCTGCGATCCCTGTGGGTCATCAAAAGCACTTGTTTGAAAAGTAAGACTGTCGGCAGGAAAGCCAACCGGCCCAACATAATTTACTGAAGGAATTCGTGGAATTTGACTGTCGGTAAGAATATTGGAATCGATCCAGTTCCCGCGAGACACAACATAATCCTTCATCAACTGAAGCATACCTGCAAAGTCACCAGTGGAAGCGGATTCATAGAAACGTCCATGCCCTGCCTTACCACTATTAACATAGCTGGAAATGAGAATGGGATTATAATCCCACATTGCTTGATTTAAATCGGCAAAATCGGGTTCACCGGAATTATGAATAAATGCGGAAACCTCATCGATAAGAGCGCCTGTTTGTTCTTGGTTGTAAAGCAAATCGCGGATTTCACGAAGTCGATTCTGGTATTCATGATTAAAAGTAGAGCTGTTTGCAACGCGACTCTTGAATGGCTCGTTGCCGTTACCGTACATATTGTTGGCCCAAGTGAGATCTAGATCCCAAGGAACCGTTTGCCAGAGCTCCGTCATAGGATTTCGGTAATAGAAGTAGTTCTTCCCATAACCAATGTCACCATGGTGGATTCCTTCAACAATTGAACGATAGCTGTAATAACTGGGTAGATTGAAATTAGTTCGCCACCAGGTTTCAGAGGGAGAAGTACCTTCGTAAGTTCCCTTGAACGCAAGAAGGTCAGAATAATCACTGACAGTCTCACGCCCCTGGTTGTTTATAGCACCTCCGATACCGTTGGGCCCAGTACCACGCTCCATTTTATAAAGGTTGCCATCCGGCAAATCGTGAGCGTTAAGAAAGTTTCCATTCAGTTGCTCAATGGCGAGATACGGGCCCTGCAAATCAGTCGAGTACTGGTTCACGCCGCTTTCAGATGCACTTTCAATAATTCGAAAATGCACAAAATGTGTATCGGGACACTCCACACCAGCCAGATTAAAGAGACGAAAACCGACAGACTCGAACATACCATTCTCTCCTCGATGGCGAAAATTTCCCTGTTGAATAATGGAAGAGAAATTCAACTTATCCCATTGGGTTGAGTATTTCTTTCCATAGTCATTCCGCGCCTGAAATCCATGGCCCCGGTTGAAATCGAACTTCCACATGTTTTTTCCCATTGCATAGCGCCAAACACCACCACGGGCCCGAAAACGGATATGGTCGTAAACTATTCCATCATAGACCAACGTGCCTTTCCATTTGTATTCTGAGCCACCATACTTGCCTGAATTGGAGTTTGGAATGTTCTGGGAATCCACATGGGCCTCACGCGTTGTAATCAGGTGGTAGACGGGTAGGCTTTCGAGAAGTTCCTTCGAGTAAGTGACCGGGGGTTTATGATTAGGACGAGCGGAACCCTGCCAGGAAGGAATGCCATCGTAACAGAAGAAGGCAAAGTTTGGCTGAGGATCATCAGCCATAGGCGTCGTTATGACGGCACCCTTGGAATTCTTCGCAGATATACGATAACGAACAAGGCTCCGGTGAGAGGAGACACTCGCTGGCAAAACAATGGTATAGGTAGAATCTCCAGCATCTACATCACCAAACTTACCATTATCCCACATAGGCAATGTCGTCCAAGAAGTAGAATAGCGAGGATCATCGATCGCTATATAGCCCCCAGGTGAAACTAACTGATAGTCTAAGCTAACTTCCGTGACTTCTTCAATATCTGTAACCTTGGACTTAATCGTCACCTGTTGTCCGGAAGTCGGCTGCTCAGGATTATGGCGGACTTGACGAACTTGAGGCGGAGGAACCTCCGAATGTATACTATTTCGATCACCGGGTGTGGGCGTGGCTGGCCGCCAGCTTCCCCCGAGATCATTATCGAGCTGAGCGTGAACCAGCTGCATCGAGGAACCTTCCCCGTTTGATGCGGTCGGCCACGGAAAGCCAACCTTGTAAGAAACCTCGTCCATCAGCCCCCCCGCCGCATCTCGGAGAACAAGTTTTTCTCCATTATTGGAAAGAGCACCAGTGTAGATCCCATCTGGTTTATGCCCGTATTGGCTTTCAAATGCTGTGGCATCTTCAGCCAGAAGAAAGTAGGCTCCTGGCGCAAGACGAGTTCCATTCGGAAATAAATATGAAATGCCTTCAACGAACTCCCACCCGGAAAGATTCAGCTCATTTGTACGGTTGTTATAAAGCTCAATAAATTCAGTTTTAACGGTCTTGGGATTGGAGTCGTAATGTATCTCATTAATGATGAGATCAAGACGACCAGGAACAGAGACTGACACACGTCCAGTACGACTGCCTGCAGAGTTGGTCGCAGTAATGGTATAATTAAGGGAGGATTGGGGACGAACCTCGATGCTGCCTATAGAGCCTGAAATATCTGGAGTATCCTGATTAATGGAAACATTGGTAGCGTAATCAACATCCCATGAAAGGACCACTGGATCACCCGGCGCAATGATCTTCGGGGTTGCGGTGAAAGCACGAATAACAGGTCGATCATCGACCTCAACAAACAGCTTGGCAGTTCGGATGCCATCTTCATTCGTAGCAGTAAGGATAAACTCGGTATTTTCCTTAATGGTAACTTCCAATATACCTGAGGAAGATAGTTCGACTGCCTTACCAGGAAGGATCTCCACCTTGGAATTTTCACTAGTCTCCCAATTTAGGTTCACTTTTGAACCAGAGCGCACAGGATTGTTACTGACTGAAAAGCGAGTTATGGTGGGACCGGGAATCTCATCCTGACCGAATCTTGCAGATCGGAAAACCTGATCCTCGCTAAATGCGTTATTATAAATACGGAGATCCAAGCAGCGCCCCTTAAAATAAGGGAATTGAGAATAGAGCGGGCGACCCAACCAAAAGTGCTGAACCCCAAGAGATTCCAGCGAATATGGGCAAGCTACCGTACCTTGAAGCTGTCCATCAATGTAAAGACGTAATTGTTGGGTTACGGTGTCGAGAACAGAAACTAAATGCGAAAGGCTTCCAAGGGGAAATTCATCCAGTCCATTAATTTTTTTTTCTGGGCCGCTTTGAGCAACTGCAAATCTTGATCTCCTTGGGCTGGTACCAGCTCGTGGAGAAAAAGACAGGTAACTACTGTTGTCTTTGGAAACAGCAAAAAGTGTCTGCCATGATGAAGTGGAAGGTCCATCCCAGATAACCCATGCTTCAATTGTTACATCGTTTAACCCATGAAAAAGAGACCCAGGTAGTTCAGCCCAATCGTTAACACCATCGAAAACAAGTGCACCATTGCCATCAAGTTTCGCTCCTGAATGCAAGACCCCCGGGGCATCACCTATAGTATCAAGCATCCCGACCTGCGCAGGACCATCAAAACTGTAACGATGAATCAGTTCACCTTGAAGAGTTAATACCAGCAATGGTAAAAAGAAAACGCTTCGGGGAGACTTTCTTACGAACATGTAATTTTTCAGGCGAACCGACTGGAAATCAAAAAACGCCACCCCCGGAAAGGAGCGGCGCTTTATGAAAGACAACAAATAAACAACAAACTCGATTTTAAAATCACGAAAGCTTTTAAAAAACTTTCTGTAAGGTCAGACGACTGTCACACCAATTCCGTTCAAAAAAAATCCTTTTTTTAAGAAATTTCATTTAAAGAAGAGGGGAAAGCAATCCCCTGATGGTGGAGAAAGATGAATAGTGAAGCAGTTTAGTTAAACCAATTTGTTTAAATTTTCAGATGCGCATTCAACCGGAAACCCAGCACGATTGCTTGTTTGGCACAGAAATTACCTGTCAAGCGGGATAAATCAAATAGAACGCTATTGAACCTCGTTGCCTTAAGGCGCAATGGATGAGACCTTCATGTTTCGAAGAAGGATTTACCCTGCCTCAACGCTAAGGATTTCAGCATTAATATTTTGGCGTTCCAGCATTTCCTTAAGCATTTCGCGAGCATGCTCTTCACTTTGAGCGTTAAAATAGCGTTCGCGCAAAATGTCATCACCCTCATAGGTGAATTCAATTCGATAATTCATGAATATGCCGGACTTGTTTTTGATCCGATCTCGTTTGGTAAGCATTCTGTAAATCTCCTGTAAGACGATATTTAAATTGTTAACATATATATAATATATCACATTCTGGTTAATTTCAACCAAGCGATGTCTTTTTTAATTCGAAGATGAATATCTCTCAAAGATTTAATGACCTGAAATTTCAAAATCTTTCAAATAAATGAATTTAAGACTGAAACCAATTAGTCTCTAGGTATAATTGTTACGTTCAAAATTGTGACGTACATTTTTTTGTACACGCAAGAAAGTTTTCTACTCTTCACTCATCTTCTCGGCATACTCAACATCAGCAAGAGAGAACTCGACTTCCACAACCAAATCGACTTTATCGGCGGCAACGGTAAGATTATTAAAAAATGGTGGAATGGATTCGGGGTTTTGAAGCGCACCAAGCCTAAAAAGCCCAAGGATGCCATTGAGTGCAGCAGCTCCCTGCTCCGCAGATTCTTCATCGGTAAAAGCAAGACGGATCTGCATTGGAAAGGTGTCGGTAATATTTCCCGAGAGACCCAAGGCTTTGATATTGCCAAGTAATCCGGTTACGCCCTTGAGCATTGGATTTTTCTCCAGTCCTTTTTTGCCCTTGTCTAAAAGACCATCGGGCAATTCGACAGCCAACCAACCGATTTTCTCCGGAAGCAGACGTGCCTGAATCCCGGAGCCTTCAGAGGGTTTACCGGGGCGACCGGAGCTCAATGCACCTTTGATTGTCGTCTCATCGCCAAGGAGGACATAGGTTGCCCCATCATGACTCTTGTGGGCAATCAACATGGATTGATCCTTTTCATCGGGTATTGGCACAGTAAGAATTGCAGCATTCTCAAATTCGCTCTGGCTTTTTCGAATTTCAACCAGGTCAACATCTTCTCCGCCCTCTTCCTCTAGAAATTTGAGTACAGTCTCCAAGGCGACCTCCTTTGTAACCTTGATGGCCAAGGCAAATGGAATCCCTTGCGGGAAAGATGATCCCCCTTTTTCCGACAATGCAAAGTCAAGAGACCCGAACATCAATGCAAGTTCCGCGAAATCTTCCATTTGAAGACCCGTGACCTTGAGGAAATCCTGTACCTGAGGCACCAGTTCGTCGATCTGCTTCTCTTGCTCAGGATAAGCTTCACGAATTTTCTTGGAGAAGACGCTCTCGTTGGCGGCCTTAAGATTTATGTGTGCCTGAATCGCCGCCTCTTTCTGGAAGATACAAGAAACATATACAGGCTTTGAGCCTGATCCCTTTTCCCCACAGCCGTACAGGAGAAAAATTGCTGTTGCCAGAAGGAGAAGGAATGGAGGGAGGGATTTTGTTTTCAAGTGAGCTAGGGCGTTGAAGTAAATGGGTGAAAGGATGGTTCTAAGCGTGGCGACCTTTGAAAGTGAGTTCAGCAACACCTGACTTGTCGTAGTGACCAAGACCTATTTGCTTCATTCGCTCAAACTGGGCAAAGGTGGCCTTGGCCAGCGGGAGATTGATACCAACAGACTCCGCAACATCAATGGCGATGCCGGAGTCCTTTGCAGCATGGTCACAGGAAAAGTAGCACTCGTGATCACGAACAACCATGTCCTCTCCATCAGTTTCAAGCACCCGGGAATTGGCACCAGTCTGGGAGAAAACCTCCTGAAGGAGGGTGAGATCAATGCCCAATGCATCACCAAGGCCAAGGCCTTCGGCAAGAGCGGCGGTATTGATGTTCATCACCATGTTGACGAGTGCCTTGACCTGTGCGGCCTTGCCTGCAGGCCCCACGAAGCGTAAATTTACACTCATGTCATCCAGCAAGCTCTTGACCTTGTTGAAGGTCTCCTCTTGGCCCGCAATCATGAGGTATAACTTTCCTTCACGAGCCTGCGGAATACTGGAAGCCATACAGACCTCCAGTGTCTCTGCATCATTTGCTGCGGCAACCCTTTCAAGCTCGATATGGATATCTGGGCTTAGCGTGGCACAATTGAGAAAAATTTTGCCAGAACTGTTTTGGAAAAGGTTGTCGTCATCAAAGAAAATACTGCGCATGGCAGCATCATCGGTGACAACAGTAATCACAATATCCGAACCAGTAGTGACCTCAGACAATTTCTGCACAGCTGTCGTGTCCAGTTCTGAAGCCAAACTTGACGCGACATCCGGGATGATGTCATAGACGGGGCCAAGAGTGTAGCCCTGATCTTTGAGATGGCGGGCCATATTGGCGCCCATACGTCCAAGACCTACAAATCCGATCTTAAATTCTTTCAAGTTCATAGGAGTGTGATTTTTAATTAATGATGGTGGTGTGTGATTGACGCTTGATGATCGTCAGTAGAAGAAACCGAGCAAAATTGGGAAAGGCTTTGCGTTTTCGCAAGGTTCATTTTTGTTAATGTCTAAATTTTTATTAACAATAACAAACAACGAAACGAGAGAAAGACATGTTTGGGGAAATCCAGAATAAACACGGGGAAAAAATCGACTACACGTATCATCCGGGTAACGGAGAATCAAAAGTTCTTGTTGTCATTGGCCATGGAGTTACAGGCAACAAGGACCGCCCATTTGTGAAAAAACTCGCTGATGGAATCGAAAGTGCTGGTATTTCAGTGTTACGTATCTCCTTTACCGGGAATGGGGATTCAGATGGTGACTTTAGAGACTGTACAATCTCCAAGGAAGTCGAGGATCTGACTGCGGTACTGGAAATAGTATCCGGCAATAGAAAGGTTGTCTACGCGGGACATAGCATGGGAGGTGCAGTTGGTGTCCTGGCTGCATCAAATGATGATCGAATTGGTCATTTGATTTCTTTATCTGGCATGGTTCACACCGCAAAATTCAGTAAAGTGGAGTTCGGTGACCAAATTCCAGATGAAGGGTTCATGTGGGAGGAGGAGGATTGTCCTCTATCTAGCGCATATGTAAATGATATGAATACAATCTCGAGTGTGCTGGAGAAGGGCTCGGAAATCAAAGTGCCTTGGCTCCTGGTTCACGGCACAGAAGATGACGTGGTGCCTATCGAGGAAACCCATGAAATTTTCAAAAAAGCCAATGAACCAAAAAAAAGAGTAGTGATAGACGGGGCAGATCACGTGTTCAGTTCCGAGGAGGCTTCTGCCGAGATGGTAGAGGCAGTGGTCACCTGGTTGAAAGAGTTCTTTGGAAGAATAAATTAAACTAAGAAGGCGTGTAGCCTCCCCGCTACACGCCCACTAGTATTTTCTTTTAATCAGAAGGGTAACTTCCCCAAGTATAACAATCCCATCTGGCAGAAAATCAAAATAACAAAAAGTCTAATTCAATCATTTCAGGCAAACCCGTGCCAATGTATCACCCCTCAGGACGATTTTCCTCCGAACTAAACTGAAAATAAATGGAAGCAACTGTCTGCCCATCCATTTCCGTGGTCTCAGTCTTTAATGGATGTATATCCAGTGCGATATTAGTATCCAAAGGTTTTTCTTGGGTAGAATGGGTCCTCGATGTAGTGACCCACAAACCAACGGCAATTGCTGCTGCCGCGGCTCCAGCTAACCAGTTCCGCGCTATTAGCAAGGGGCGATCAATCAATACCCGGGGCCAAGGAATAATCGGGGCTTCTTGTGTTGTGGGCGTATTTACATATGAAATGGAAGCGGTCTCCGCATTGGTGACGGACTCCCATTGCAAGATAGACTCCATTGCAAGATTTTGTAGGTAGAATTGCCTGCCTTGCTTGTTCTCCTTAAGAAGTTGGATGAACTGTGCCCTTTCATTGGGATTCAACTCACCATCAAGCAGGCTCGACATAAGGCGGCGCAATTTAATGTATTCCGATTTGTTCACGAACTTTGTGTAGTGTTCATAAAGGTATTAGCCAAAGGGACCGATATATTACGAAATTTTTAGCACCTTCAAAGAATTGCAGCCTGATACGCGGACAGAAATCCAACGCACCCTGGTCAATTAATTTTAAAAGAGTGTGTATATAAAAGGTGCTGCAGAGCTACCACCCAAAATGATCAGTATACCAAAAAGAAGGAGAGAGATAACAATAGGCGTAATCCACCATTTCTTATTGTGTTTAAGCAGAAGGATGAACTCGTTGATAAAGCCCCCGTTCGAACCGTCATTGTTCAACTCTTCAAAACTTTTCTTGGGGTTCTTACTCATGGCAGGAAAGTCGCTTGTTTGGTTATTATTTCAGAACTGACGATAGTATTGATCCGAACCCTGTGATGGTTCAACATCAATCCAATAGGTCTTGCGGGGTTCGGGGCCCTTCTTTAAAGAGTTTTTCCCGAGTAAACGCAGGATAAATCCATAAGGAGTCAGAATGAAATAAAAAAAAGTGGGCAGAAGAGTAAAAGTGATTACAGAGTCAATCAAGCAGACAAGAAAAAACCAAAGGCAGTAAACAGGAAGGGATAAGGCAGGAAACACATAACAAAAAAGTCCAGCTCCAACACCGGCACCAGCAACTCCGATGAAGATGTTCCAATTCCATGCCCAGCCTACACCTTTGATTGCAAAGATACATGTCCAGAATAGCGCAACAAATGGGAATCCGATCATTAGAAGTCGACCAAAGTCGCAGCGCTCCCTCGTGGATGGGTTCCAGTTGATTTCCTTGAATTTGTTAGGCATAATGATGTGCAAATAAGATCAATCGAGCTTGAAACTGCGGATGTATTCATCTCGGGCCTCCTTGGTCTCCGCAGGTTGTTCCTTTTTATAGAGAACAAAATTCTCCAGAACCAATACGTCCATATCCGTGGCGATAAAGCATCGATAAGCATCCTCAGGAGTACAAACAATTGGTTCTCCCCGGATGTTGAAGCTGGTATTAATAATGACACTACTTCCTGTTTTTTCCTTGAATTTGCGGATAAGACGATAGTAACGACCATTTCGTTGCTCGTCGACTGTCTGGACTCGGGCAGACATATCAACGTGCGTCACGGCCGGAATCGTTGAACGTTTAACATTCACCCGTTGAATCAGGTTTGGCTCTTTCATCTGCTGTTGCTGTTCTGCTGTAAGTTGAACACGGATATCCTCGCTCACCGGGGCAACAAGGAGCATGTAGGGAGATTCTTCATCCAGTTCAAAATACTGATTCACATCCTCTCGAAGAACCGACGGGGCGAAAGGGCGGAATGACTCACGGAACTTAATACGCAGGTTCATTTGGGACTGCATCTTTTCGCTACGAGCATCGCCGATAATGCTTCGTGCACCCAATGCGCGAGGCCCAAACTCCATCCGACCCTGAAACCATCCAACAACTTGCTCTGACGCGATTGCATCGGACACCTTTTCAAGCAGGTCCTCTTCGTTTTCCAGCAAATGGTGCGGAATCATTTTATCCTGAAGAAATTTACTAATGTCAGCATTCTTGTGTTTCGGGCCGAGGAATGAACCAGACATTGAGTCAGCAGAATCAATCTTACGCTCCTCCCCCAGCAATTGATGATGAACAAAAACGGCAGCACCAAGTGCGCCTCCTGCGTCACCAGCAGCCGGCTGTACCCAAATCCGGTCAAAAATCTTTTCGCGGAGTAGTTTGCCATTGGCAACACAGTTAAGCGCCACACCTCCGGAAAGGCACAGGTTGGGAAGCCCGGACACATCCCGAGCATAGCGAGCCATACGAAAGACAATCTCTTCGGTTACAGCCTGTACTGAAGCAGCAAGGTCCATCTCGCGCTCGGTAATATCAGACTCTGAAGACCGGGCCGGACCGCCAAAAAGTTGAGCAAAACGCTTATTGGTCATCGTCAAGCCTTGGCAATAATTAAAAAATGACATATCCATGGCAAAGGACCCGTCATCCTTCACATCGAGAAGTTCATCCAGAATCACATCCTTATATTTGGGCTGCCCATATGGCGCCAAACCCATCAGCTTGTATTCGCCGGAATTCACGCGGAACCCAGTGAAATAGGTAAAGGCACTATACAGAAGACCCAAGGAGTGCGGGAACTGTAAGGACTTGAGAATCTCTATGTTATTGCTACGCCCGGAGCCAATAGTGGCAGTATCCCATTCACCCACACCATCAAGGGTCAGGATTGCAGCCTCCTCAAAAGGGCTGGGAAAGAATGCACTTGCCGCATGAGATTCATGGTGCCCAGGAAAAACCACCTTTTTTTTGTAACTCCCGCCAAGGGCCTTCTTAATCTCCCTTGGAATATGTAGCTTTTGCTTCAACCATAAAGGCATAGCCGAAAGAAATGACTTCAGCCCTTGAGGAGCATAGGCGAGATACGTCTCCAGCAAACGATCAAATTTAAGGTAAGGTTTTTCGTAAAATACGACAAAGTCCAGTTCTGCGGGAGTAATCCCTCCTTCATCAAGGCAATATTCCGCGGCGAGTCTAGGAAAGTTGTGATCGTGCTTAATACGTGTGAATCTTTCCTCTTGTGCCGCAGCCACGATGCGTCCGTCAACGACCAACGCAACAGCACTATCATGGTAAAAGGCAGAAATGCCAAGAATTTTCTTACCCACGGAAGTTTAAATGTAGATGCAAGACACCTGAATAATATTGGGATGCGGAAGATTATTTAAAAAGAACATCATTATAGAATTCATACAGAAAAAACAACACAGAAACCAATCCTAAGGAAAGACAAAACATGTATAGGTCGGGGAATTAATGGTGCCTTTTAAAAGTAAATAGTGGCACCCTCTCTTTCATGTATTTTCGTTATTCACCTTGACCCTTTCTTGACCAAGGCCAGAAATTGGAGGCAAAGCCCATATAGACGGCCAAGATTGGCACGGGATTAGCAAAAGGAAATAATGGAAAATACAAAGTCCTTTAAAAAATGCATCTGGCTACTCGGATCCCATACGTTGGTCACCTTCAATGACAATCTGGCCAAATATATGCTATTGGGGCTTTGTGGAGTATTGATGAGCCAAGCCCAATTCGAGCAGGCTAATGTAAAAATCGGGCTACTTCTGGTACTGCCATTTATACTTTTTGCACCCTTGGCTGGCTGGCTCGCTGATAGATATTCAAAAAAATCCGTGATCAGTGCAACCCTCGCTGCTCAGATTGGCGGACTTGGAGTTATTGCTCTAGGAATGAGTAAAGCGAATCTTGGCATTGCCTTAGTTGGATTCTTTTTACTTGCGGTACAAACAATCTTTTTCTCCCCAGCCAGATATGGAATCCTTAAAGAGTTGGTGGGTTCCAGAAACCTTGGCCTGGCAATTGGTTGGACGGAGATGCTGGGAATGTCTGCTGTACTAACAGGTGGATTTGCAGGAGGAATCGCCTACAAGATTGCCTATGAAGCAAAAGAAGGAAAATGGCAGGCTGGACTGGTTGTAACCGGTGGAATTATGGTACTCTCCCTGCTCTCTTGGGTTCTTTTTCAACCAACAAAAAAAACGCCACCAAAAAGTTCATCGCCATTCCGAATCCGCAATGTATTTGGACATTTTCAGGAGTTAACTGAAGCCATGCGGGATCGCGGCCTTCGCTTATCGTTGCTTGGGTTTGCCTGGTTTCTGGGTGTTGCATGGTTGGTGATTCTCTGCCTAAGTGTTGTGGCAAAAGAAATTGCACCCAGCGAAGAAGTCGGCCAGCTCACCGGCATATTCAACCTATTCCTGGGAGTTGGCATCATTCTTGGAAGTGTCTTCACCGCCTACATCAACCGGGGGCGGGTGGAGTTGGGGACAGTCTCTGCAGGAGCAATTGGCATGGCATTGGCACTTCTCCTTGCCGGTCTTTTTGCTCCCAAAAGCCCCGAATCTAGCCAATTCGCTTTCAACGCCTGCCTCATTTTGATGGGATTTTCAGGTGCTATTTTTTCCGTTCCACTACGAGGCTTCATGGTGGACCGGGCAGGAGAGGAAAGACGGGGGCGCGTCCTTGCTTCATCCACATTACTAAGCAACCTCTTTGGGCTCAGCTTCATCGGGATCCATTCTCTGCTCCTCAAGGCAGGACTCTCAGCGAATGAGCAGTTGCTGTTTATGGCACTTCCAAGCCTGATGGTAACCGGTTATGTACTCTACCTACTGCCGGAGGCTCTGTTCCGAACGCTTGTTCTCCTAGTAACACGTATCTTCTACCGCATCCGCATCGAGAATGCAGATAAGATACCCAGTACAGGTGGAGCTCTTCTGATCGCAAACCACATATCATATGCCGATCCCGCCATGATCGGTGCTGCCTGCCCGAGGCATGTCCGCTTCATCGGATTCTCAGGACTCACGGAATCTCGCTTTATCAGGTTTGTATTTAAACTAACTGGAGTCATTCCAGTCTCACGAACAAATGCACGTGAGGCTATCACCAAGGCGGCAGAACATATTGCGCAAGGCGAAGTCGTCTGCATCTTTCCAGAAGGAGGTATCTCACGAACCGGTGCAATGCATGGATTGAAACGTGGATTTGAACTCATTGCCAAGCGTGCCAACGCCCCCGTTATCCCCGTTAGCCTAGATGGACTCTGGGGTTCCATTTTCAGCTACGAACGCAGCAAGTTCTTTAAGAAAAAACCCATTCGCATTCCATATCCTGTAACCGTAAACTTCGGAACACCCATGAGTACACAAGAAGCCTCATCTGCCGCAGCCCGCCAAGCCATGCAGGATCTTGCCGAGGAGGCCTTCTCGCAACGTCCGGTATTACGCAGTCACATCGGCCTTGCTGCATTCAAGGGACTTGCCGCAGCAGGATCTCGTGAGATTCTTATCGATCGCACGCAGGATCGAAAACCAATGAAGGCGAAACTGCTACTGGCCCTTGGGCTGGCCTTCCGGGATCGTCTCGCAAAGGCCACCTCGGCAAAACGCGTCGGCATCGTACTACCACCCGGCATCGGTGCCACCGTGGCCAACCTCGCCTGCGTTCTTGGGGGCAAAGTCCCGGTCAACCTAAACTTCTCCTTGGGTGCCGCCGCCTTGGAATCCTGCGTTAAGCGTGCAGATATCGACACCCTCATAACCACTGAAAAAGTTAAGAAGCGGTGCCCAAATCTGCCCAAAACACCCACCGAACTCGATATCAAGGATGAATTACAAGCCCTCGCCAAGGACAAGAAGGCTGCGATCGGACTACGTCTTGGAATTATAACCCTACTACCCGCCGGACTTGCCGCCGCCTTTTTTAAAGTTCCTCGCCACGGGGACAGGGAAGAAGCGGCGCTCATCTTCACCAGTGGTAGTTCCGGTGAACCAAAGGGTGTTGTGCTTTCCCATCGCAACCTTTTGGGCAATGTAACCCAGATTTCAGACATTAACCTAATCAGCACCGACCAGATTTTACTCGGGAACCTGCCCCTCTTCCACAGCTTTGGATTCCTCGTAACCCTGTGGTATCCGTTAATTAAAGGCATACGGCTTGTAACCCTCCCCTCCCCGCTCGAACTCCGTAAGTCCATCGATGCCATTTACGAGGAAAAGGTGACCGCCCTGTTAGGAACCCCCACTTTCCTTAAGCCCTACCTCCGTAAGGCAGATCCGGAAAAGATGGCCTCACTACAATTTGTAATAGCAGGAGCGGAAAAGACCCCCAAGCGCCTCGCAGAAGAATGGGAATCCAAGTTTGGCTCCAAGTATCTCGAGGGTTATGGACTCACTGAAACATCCCCGGTCTCCAGTGTAAACCTCCCTGACCCACCTGATATCCAGAACCACGACCCTCACGAAAAAGGCGCGCGAAATGGCACAGCCGGACGTCTTCTCCCCGGTGTTACGATACGCTTTGTGGATCCGGACACCAACGAAGAAAAAACCTACGGCGAGAGTGGTATCATCAAACTACGTGGTCCCAACATCTTCGAGGGTTACCTGGGACAAACTGAAAAGACGGATGAAGTTCTTAAGGATGGATGGTTTACCACAGGAGACCTTGGCCGGTTGGATGAAAATGGATTCCTCCACATCGAAGGGCGACTCTCCCGTTTTTCTAAAATTGGTGGCGAGATGGTACCCCATGGCACAGTCGAGGAGGCCATTGTTAACGCATTGGAAATCGATCCGGGAGAAGGCCCTGTAATCGCCATTGCCAGCAGGGAGGACTCGGCCAAGGGGGAAGCTCTTGTCCTGCTCACCAGCATGAAAATTGATTTTGCAGATCTTCGCTCAAAACTCTCTGCTTCTGGACTCGCCAACCTTTGGATTCCCAAAGTCCACAAAATAGTGGAGAGCATCCCCACCCTCGCAACCGGGAAGCTCGACCTAAAAGGAATTCAAAAAATAGCGCAGGACGTATAGACTGCAACCTTACAACCCGGGGCAGACATGTAGCCCTTTATAATAATAGGCCCAGTTCCTGCTATGATCGGGAGAGACGGTAATACCTACCCATTCTCCGCATGGCAGACAGCACCTTCAACACCTATATCCCTCCGATCCCTACATTGGAAAAGTTCACCGGCAAAAACTTGTCGGAGAACATGGGGCTACGTGTAGCCAAGATGAAGATCGACAAGGTCGGTGGCAACGTCAAGCGGGCAGAGATGGGCCTACCCCAGTATCATAGTAGTCTAAACAAATTCTTAACACAGCGGGCAGAAGTTTCCTACTTGGATGGTCGTGAAACTCTGGAAAGCGTCAAAGCCGCGGCGGCAGGCGCGCCCACGGAAACCCCGGATTACAGCTCCCAACTCACCCATTCCCTTGAGATTATAGAACTTGAAAAGAAAGACTCCAGCCTCACAGATGAGGAAATTGAAGAATTGATTCGCAAGAGGAAGATTCTCCGAGAGACGCTGGAAAAGTGGCGGTTGGAGCGAAGAGATGCTTCAACCTCAGACAAAGAAGTCTCGGTCCAGTATACCGGCAGCATTGAACTAGCCACGCTTTCCACCATGGTCATAGATGATACCGAAACTGTCTTTAACAAGCAGAAAAAAGTTGCCCAAACCTATAGCCAGCCTCAAGTGGAATCTGATGACAGAGGAGATTCCAATACCTCCAGTTCATCCGCTAAACCAGTCTTGGATTCGGAAGCCTGATGCAGCAACCGCGACTTGTGCAAGCCGTTGGCACTGAGATTGCCATCATCTGGAAGGATGGAGACGAGACCTTCTTCCCTATGGATTATCTGAGAGCACAGTCCCCAAGTGCAGAAAACCAGGGAGAGATTGATATTCTTGGCCAGAGACACGGCGGGGATGATCGAGAGGATTTTTCTGACATTACCGTGAATAACTGGGAATTCATCGGAAATTATGCCATCCGTTTCATATTTAGTGATGGCCATCAAACCGGTATTTTCAGTTGGGACTATCTGCGGAAAATCAACCAGGTCACTAAATAGAACAGGCGTCTACGCCTGCCCCTATCAGGCCAGACCCCGATCCGTTGCACTCTCAGAAAAGTCGAGAATCGTTCGAAGAACCCTTTCGTCTGTATCCACGCTTGAATTCTCACTGTGTAACCGTTCAAATGCCTGGGACTTATTCAGCCCCTCCTTGAACAGAATCTTGAAAATGTAACGGGCACGCTCGATTTCATTGCGAGAAAACCCATTCCGCTCCAAGCCAACTTTGTTGACGCTTCTGTGCTCCGCCGGTGAGCCATCCACAAGCATTAAGGGTAAAACGTCCTGGACCACCTTAGAGCAGGCGGAAAGCATCGAATAATTCCCTATCCGGCAAAATTGATGGACTCCCACTCCCCAACCAATGTTGACATGATCCCCAGTGGCAACATGCCCTCCCAACGCCGAGTGGCTACTCATTACCAGATTGTTCCCGACACTGCAGTCATGTGCAATATGGCTGTAAGCCAATATAACATTGTGGTCACCCACCACGGTAAACTCACCATCATTTGTCGCAGCGTGCACTGTAACATATTCTCGGAAAGTATTGTATCGACCAATCTTGAGTCCCGGGTCCCCACCCTCAAATTTTAAATCGTGGGTCTTTGCCCCAATATAAGCGTAGGGGTAAACCACGTTTCCTTCACCCAATTCAGTCAACCCCTCAACAGTAGCATGGTGACGAACCTCCGTTCCACGGCCCAATCGGACCTTCGCCCCAATGATCGTATAGGCCCCAATGATGACACCCTCGTCCAGTTCGGCGCCGGATTCAACAATTGCAGTAGGATGAACTTGGGCGACCATGGACAAATTTCAGCTACCATCCCCGCTATCCACGAGGGCAAACATCAGTTCAGCAGATGAGACAACCTTCCCGGCAACCTTACACTCACCCGTGGCTTGGGCGATCTTATTGCCCCGTAATTTAGTCAACTCAACATGAATCTCAAGTTGGTCACCAGGCTCAACAGCTTGACGAAACTTTACTTTGTCACAGCTCATAAAAAAAGCCACCTTACCCTCACTGGTTGTGCGCAGAAGCATGAGGATGCCGGCAGCTTGCGCCATGGCCTCAATCTGTAGAACGCCTGGCATTACTGGTCGGCCAGGAAAATGCCCTTGGAAATAGGGTTCATTTATTGTCACATTCTTTACGGCGGTAAGTTGCTTCCCTTCCTCATTGATATCCAAGACACGATCAACAAGGACAAAAGGATAGCGATGGGGCAATGTATCAAGCACACGGCGGATATCAAGAGCTCTTTCATTGGGTAAAACCGTAGCCTTTTTTGCAACAGCTGCCTTCCCCTGCTTCTTTTTATCGCGAGTCTCTAATATCTTTTTGGTCAGATCAGAATTCAAGGCATGTCCAGGACGCACTGCAATAACATGAGCCCGAATTGGCTTACCCAATAACATTAGATCACCCACTAAATCGAGAATTTTATGGCGAACGAACTCATCCTCAAAACGCAGGGGTTCTTTGGAAATGATCTTGTCGCCACGAATGACGATTGCACTGTCGAGGCTACCACCCTGAATCTTGCCAAGTTTAAGCAATTCCTCAATATCCTCATAGATAGTGAAAGTGCGGGCAGGAGCGATCTGGGAAATGTAAGTCTCCGAATCAATATCAATCGAGAGATGCTGGGTATGAACACCACGGTCATCAGCAGAGGTGCAGGTGACGCGAAACCCATCATGGGGCAACACAATTAAAGAACGGTTTCCGGAAGTCACAGATAAAGGCTGGTCAATCTCAATATATTCGCGCTCTGCCTCTTGTTCGACTGGCTCTGCCTCCTGAATGAGATTGACAAAGCGCTTTGCTGAACCGTCTAGGATTGGTGGCTCACTTGCATTCATCTCCACCACTATGTTATCAACCCCGCAGCCATGCAGGGCGCTTAGCACGTGCTCTACTGTGTGAATGGTCGCATGCCCATTGGCAATGGTGGTGCTACGTATCAACTCCGTAACATTTTCTGCCATAGGCTGGATATCGGGTTTACCATAAAGATCAACTCGCCGAAATATTATGCCATGGTTTTCAGTGGCAGGCTTAATGGTGAGGGTAACTTCCTCCCCTGTATGAAGAGACTTCCCATTAATGGAAGCCTCCCTCAAAATAGTCCTCTGTTTCATGTATAAATGAATCTCCTCATTGTCTAAAAGCAAAAAAATGGTATCGGCCAGCGGTGGTCAATAGTCAAAAGTTCAACTTGGTGTAATTTGGAACGAACGAAAGGGTTTGTAGGATTTTTATGTTGCAGGGTGGTGAAACTACAATTCCTTTGACCCATTATCGTTCAACAAACAAAACTTCCCCATTCTGAAAATGGCATCTCCAACTGAAATTCGAAAAGGCCGAGTCATTGACTATCAAGGCGCTCCGCACTTGGTCCTAGAAATGTTACATCGCACACAAGGTCGTCAGGCAGGGTTTGTGCAGACGACTATGCGAAACCTACACTCTGGATCCACAACCAACACAAAATTTCGCTCAACGGACAATGTGGTCTTTCTTCACACGGAGACCAACAAGCTAGAATTCAGCTATGTTGACACTGAAGGGTACCACTTTATGGATCCAGACACCTATGAGGATACAGTCCTGCCCAAGGAGCTCATGGTGGACGCCAAAAATTTCCTGATAGAAAATGTGGCTTACGAAATTCTGGTGGTAGACGGCCAAGCGATACAGCTTCAGTTACCTAACTCAATAGAGATGAAGGTAACCGATGCACCTGAAGGTCTTAAAGGTGATTCAGTCAGCAATGTTCAAAAACCCGTGACTCTTGAGACAGGGCTGGTCGTGCATGCCCCGCTATTCATAAAAACCGGTGAGCGCATTCGAATCAGCACAGAGAACAAGGAATATCTAGGGAGGGCTTAGAGCTCGGCACTAGCTTCACTTAGCGAATCAGTATTGGTCAGGCAACACGCTCAACCACAAGCACTGGGATCGCCGGTCTCTTCGGAGCAAGACGATAGGCTGCCTTTAGGTATTCCAAAGCCGATTCAAGTCGCCCCTCATCATTGTAATGAATCATCATCAAGGGTTCACCCTGCTTCACTTGGGTTCCAATCTTTTTCACTTCAGTAACACCAACGGCATGATCAATCTTACCTGCCTTGTTTGTGGAAAGCATCTGGACCCCCCAGGCAATCATTCCAGTGTTAATTGCATGAACGTACCCACGTTTGGGTGCAGGAAGCTTTTTAACATACTTGGCAGGCTTAAATTTTTCAGGATTGTCAAGGTAGTCAGTATTACCACCTTGCGCCTTCACCATCTCCTTAAATTTCTCAAATGCAGAGCCATCCTCCAAGTGACGCTGAACCGTTTGCTTGGCAGACAAAGTAGAACCAGCAACACCCGCAAGCCGCACAATTTCCATGCCCAGTTTCTGAACAAGAATTTTAAGGTCTTCAGGACCTTCTCCTTTTAAAAGCTCAATAGCTTCCTGAATTTCTAGCCCAGTACCCACAGCACTACCAAGGGGTTGGTTCATATCAGTAACCAAAGCAACGCAACGCCTTTTCATTGAGCGACCCACGCGAGTGATCGAACGAGCAAGAAGTTTAGCCTGCTCCAAATCTGTAACAAAAGCCCCATTCCCCCATTTGACGTCCACCACGAGACCTTCAGCCCCAGCTGCCAGCTTTCGGCTTAGTGCACTGCCCGTTATGAGCGGTATACATGGAATTGTGCCGGTTTTCTGACGGAGCTTGTAAAGGATTTCATCTACTGGTGAGATCTCAGGATGTTTCTCCACCATACAACAACCGACTGAACGCAGTTGCTCTTGAAATTCCTCCAGACTTGCCTCAGCCTTAAAGCCAGGAATCGAAGACAATTTTGTAAGGTTACGAATCCCATAATCCTCGTCCTCGCCATTCATCGTAGGCATAAGCACGCCGCATGCCGCAGCAAGAGGCCCCAGAACAAGAGAGGTCTTGTCACCAACGCCACCGGTGGAATATTTATCAATCTTAGGGCGAGTGAAACGAGAGAGATCCACGACCTCACCGGAAAGCATCATCTCTTCAGCATAAGCAGCTGTTTCTTGGGCAGACATATTCTGAAAGAAGACTGCCATAAGCAGAGCTGCCTGCTGGAAGTCAGGCATCTCATCATCAAATATTGACTCAACAATGAATCGGATTTCCTCTGGAGTGAATTCCCCTCCATCGCGCTTTTTTTCTACCAAGTAGGTGAATGTGGGCTTGATGAATTTTCGGGGAGTAACAATGCGTTTTTTCATGAGTTAGTAAACTGAGACCTTGGGGAAGGGTCGTTAAAACGAAAGGTGAGCGAGGAAAACGATTCCTGCTGTTTTGTCGAGCCTTTTTATAAAAACCAAAGGGAAATATGTATTCATTAAAAGATGTTGAATACAGCCAGATGAAAATCTAAACATTCCATGCTTGACGGAATTGCATAGAAAACTTGGTTTCTCCGCACTATGAAATGGCCCTTTCATATTGCCACCCATCTGGACAAAACGATTCAGAAAGCAGTGCTTACGCTCAAGGAGTTTGATAAGGAGTTCACTGCAAATGTGAACCCTGCAGACCCACGTTTTGGTGAATTCCAAGCAAATGGGGTCCTTCCTTTTGCCAAAAAGCGAGGTCGGAATCCACGGGAGCTGGCAATAATACTCGTTGAGTCGTTGCGAAATATATTCCCCGAAACAGACTTAGAAATGGAAATTGCCGGTCCAGGGTTCATCAACTTCCACTTTAAAAAAGATTTTTACCTCGACTGGTTAAAGCATCTTCAAGACCAATCATCATTAAAGACCGCGGGAACTGGACCTTTCAGAGGAAAGGTTGTTACCATGGATTTTAGTTCCCCAAACACAGCCAAACAAATGCATGTTGGGCACATTCGCTCCACTGTTATTGGTGAGACGCTATGTCGGCTACTTGAGTTTCAAGGAGCCAGAACTATTCGCGATAATCATGTTGGTGATTGGGGAACCCAGTTTGGTATTCTAATTATGGCCATCCGCCACTTCAGAATGAATCTTGAAGCAGATACCCCAGATGCTCTCGAGCAACTTGAAGACATATATCGCAAGGGGTCCGCCCTCACCAGGGAATTTCCAGAACAACTGGAAGTCGCAAGAAAGGAGCTCGTCAAACTTCAAAATGGAGATGAAGAAAGTCTTACTCTATGGGATCAGATTAACTCCATAAGCTACAAGGCATTTCAAGAAATTTATGACCGACTCGGAGTTCACTTTGATCATGTTCTAGGCGAAAGCTTCTACCGCGATAAAGTGGAAGATGTCTATCGGGACTTGGAAAAACTCGGCATTGCAGAACAAAGCGAAGGCGCTCTGGTCGTATTCCATCCAGAACATCCAAGATTTAAGAAACAACCGTTCATTATTCGGAAATCCGACGGCGCCAGCAACTATGCAACAACTGACCTCGCCACGATCCTCTATCGGATCAAAGAGTGGAGCTTAGATGAAATAATTTATGTTACAGACGGACGGCAGCAGGATCATTTTGAACAACTTTTCCTGACAGCCAACAAGTGGTTCAAACAACTACCTTCTATAAAAAAACCCATCCTACGACATGTCTGGTTCGGGACTATTCTAGGCGAAGATGGCAAAGCCATTAAAACAAGATCTGGAGATCCTATTAAACTAAAGGATTTACTCACTGAAGCTATTGATCGAGCAAGAATAATCGTTGAAAAAAAGAACCCAGACCTAGACACTAATGAATGCGACAAGATTGCCAGAGTCGTGGGGTTGGGAGCAGTAAAATACGCTGACCTTTCCCAGAACAGAACCAGTGACTACACCTTCTCATGGGAAAAAATGCTCAGTCTTGAGGGCAACACGGCACCCTACCTCCTTTATGCGGTAGTCCGTATCCATAGCATATTCCGTAAGCTATCAATCAGACCCGGTCAGGGTGAAGAAAACGCTAGTTCTCCTGAATCGAATGAGGAAAAAGCATTAGCTAGACAACTACTCCTTTTTCCGAGCGCCCTTGAACAAGCAACCACGGACCTGCGACCTCACTTTATCTGCACCTACCTTTACGAACTTGCTGGAACATTCAGCACCTTCTACAATGCCAATAAAGTAATGGTTGAAGATTCGCGCGTCCGAGCACGCCGACTACTTCTATGCGCTAGGACACTCACCGTACTCGAAACTGGACTCAAACTTCTCGGTATAGAGACGCTGGAAAAAATGTAAGGTAGATTAAAACATCTACAACTGCTCAACAAACTCCAATATATGCGCATAAACAGGAATTCCATGCTCGCGCAAAAACTCATGTGGATCAGTATCTGATGCTTTCCCTGTTTGCACGAAAGCAGAACGAATTCCAGCATTGAACCCCGCTTCAAGATCGCAGAGCTTGTCCCCAACCATCCAGGAGTTCTGTGGATCAAGTTGATATTTTTCGCACATTTCTAAAATAAATTTTGGGGAAGGCTTGCGGTAGACTGCCTGATCTTCTGGAGTTTCAGGGGCAATGCAGGTCTCAATAAATGGATCCTCTCTAAAACCCATCATCATAAACATATGTCGGTTGCAGGCCAAAGCATCGTCCAATACGTAGTAACCACGGCCAATGCCAGACTGATTGGTGAAAAGAAAAAGCAGATAGCCTGCTTTGAGTAGGGCATGAAGAGCCTCCCCTGCTCCTGGGATAAGCTGAACATCCGCAGCTTTATAAAGGTAATGGGTATCGACCACGAGAGTTCCGTCGCGATCAAGAAAAAGGGCCTTTTTCACAAAGACTCCCCCAAGGAGAGAAGTTCAGATGGCGAAACGGTTGCAGTCCCCACTTTACCAACAACAATCCCCGCCGCCAGATTGGCAAAACGTGCTGCCTTTTCAATTTCTGCGCCGGAAGAAAGTGCCAGAGTCAATGCAGCGACAACCGTATCCCCAGCACCTGAAACATCAAAGACTTCTCGGGCCATGGTTGGAATCCTCAATGAGACCTCCCCGGCACGACTGACAAGCATCCCATCTCCGCCCATGGTGATGACAAGGTTCTCAGGCTGATAGGTCTCGTATATTCGGCGACAAACCTCCGTCTCAGGAAAAGGGTCACCACGCATAATCTCAAGACCTGCCAATTGCAAAGCCTCACTTCGATTTGGAGTTAAAAGGCTCAACCCATGATGAGCAATCCTGCGACGAGGCTTGGGATCCATTGCCAAAAGAAGATGCCCATTCTGAGAGCAACCAAGAGCATTGACCAACTCCTCGCTAAGCGTTCCCTTGCCGTAGTCCGAAAAAATCACGGCATCGGCTCTCCCGGCCAGCTCCACAACCCGCGCAATATCCTCTGAATTCAATGCATACCCTGCAGGAACATCCTCACGGTCCAAGCGACAAAGTTGCTGATTGCGGACCATGATTCGCGACTTTACAATGGTGATTTTCCCATGTGCGTGAAAAACCGGATCAATATCAATGTTGGTTTTTGACAAGAGTTCAACCAACTCAGTTCCTGCAGCATCCTGCCCCACCCAACCACAGACCTCTGCTTCAGCTCCAAGGGTGCGAAGGTTTAAGGCCACATTGGCAGCACCACCAGCGACACAACTCTCTCTTGATACATCCACCACAGGTACTGGCGCCTCAGGCGAAATCCGAGAAGCATCACCCCAAGTATATCTATCCAGCATTAAATCACCGACCACGAGGATTCGCTGACCAACGATATTATCCAGCAAAGATTTCATACAAAGATTTGGTTATACAAAAATACTCAAGTCAAAGACAGGAAAAGAATTGTCCCATAGTCCAGGATGTCTAGGAAAAAGCAGTTATGCGAATAATACTTGGCTTTGAATTCCTGATAATAATCCTGCTTACATCCTGTCAGGATAACCCCGAAAACCCTTACGCCACATCGGATACCAGCTTCGGATTCCATCTCGGAGAAATAAAGTTCAATGCTCGAATTGCCTGCAATGATACAGAACGCCAGAAAGGACTTATGTATGTAACGGA
>JABJCN010000045.1 GCA_018668635.1 Opitutia bacterium | reverse complement strand
ATCCTTCGAGCATTATCCATAATCTGGCCCTTCAGCAGACGAAGGACTTCAAGGACTTTATGGATCTTGGGACTGCCTACATCTATGATAAGGAAAGAAAGGGGACCGAGGGGTTTAAGCTGGGTGCAGATGCCTATGCAAAGGCTCAAACACTGCGTTCAAATGATAAGCAAAGGGAGATGGCAGCGCTTTACGCCCGGGTCGGTGCAACGGCCTATTTTGATATAAAGGAAGCATTGAAACTTGTGGATTCATTGGTGGCTTACGATTTGAGAAACCTTGAGAATGCCCAATTGAGAAGAGCCTTGTACAGGAAAGCCGGGAATGACCTGGGGTTATTGGCTGCCGAGGATCATCTTGCTCTCCTGGACGACACCCAGGTTGGAAACACCGTTCTGGATCCAGTTGCCGGGGTTGTTTTGGTTGCGGTTGTCGTCTCTGCAACGACTGTTTCCATGTATGCACTGACGCCTCCCAAGGACCGTAAGGATATTATCAATCCCCTGATGACTGGTTACTACCAAAACTTGAAAAAGACCAGTTTCTTCCACGGGATAAACTTGGGCCAATTCCTTGAGAAACTATGAAGAACGTAATTTATGTTTCCTTTCTGTTTCTCATTCTCCTGGGAATGTCCGGCTGTGACGGAGGGGAAGTGAATGTTAAAGATGGCGAGGCGAGTATGGTGGATGCGTCAGCTCGCGGGAAGACCATCTTGCCTTGGGAGGGCGATGCACTTGGGTTGGTTAAAGTATATGTCCGGCACGCGTACAAGGGCGGCAACAAGAAGGTTGCCAGTTATGTCGCCAAGGGTTCGGGTCTCTTGTTTTTGCACGAGAATGGACATCATGAGGTGGTTACAGCCCGACATCTGGTTTTTCCAGACATCGGTCTAAAGAGTCTCCGGGTCAATAAGAAGACCATTGAATTTGATTCAATTGCTGAAGCTGAGTCTACCGTGGTGGTCGGTCCTATTTCCGTGAGGCCGAAGCGCTTCCTTTATTTAAAGGATTCAAACATGGACATCGCCCGGCTTGATATCGGGAAGGATTCCAACGAGGAAGCCCTTCTTTTTGGTATCCAAAACCCAGGCATTAACGGGTACTTCCAAGAAGAATCCGACTTAAAAAAAAGTCTCAAGGTAGGGGATAAAGTGTCCGCATATGGATTTCCCGGTGAGGGGGCTGCATCACCATCAGCACAAATCAAGGAATTACAGGTGGCATCCATGACGACGGATCGAATCGTACTCAATGATCTCCTTGAGCCTGGTTACAGTGGTGGAGTTGTCTGGCTTGATTCCGGTTCAGAAAGAAAAGTTGTTGGGATGATTACCCGGAGTGACCCGGCAAACAAACAATCCATCATCATTCCCTGGCCCAGAATTTATTCGACTTTCCTTGCGAGGACAAAGGAAACTATTCCAGTCAAGAACGGGGAGTCCGTTATCCTCGGTCAGGTCAAGGTCAACTTTTCCTTTCCCAATGCTTTTCAGTTGGAGCCAAAGAAAGCCTGGTGGAAATTGTGGGATTGAAGGCCGCAATTATAACGTATGCTTTAATCTGTGGATTGTCACTGCCGTAATCACTTGTTCGAATCGAATAGGTCGTCGTTTTCAGCGTGAGCTCCAAGAATCTCCAGAAAGTGGGGGAGTTGCCGTCGTGCCTTGACTTCCCCAATCCCGTTTATGGAGAGTGCCTCCTCCGGGGTTTGAGGTCTGTGGATGGCGAGTTCCTGAAGTACACTGTTGGAAAAGATGCGGTAGGGAGGTATATTTCCTTGGATGGCGGCGAGTTGGGCCCTCTTTGATTTAAGCTTCTCGTAAAGCTCTGGATCGAACTTGAGGGTCTTCCCTGAGATGTCAGGTGCCTTGGCCGGGGCAGATGCCCTCGGTCTCGAAGATGTACCGGCTGGTTTTGACTCAGGCCAGGACAGCTCGAAGGTAGTTCGGTCCTGCATGACCTCAATACCCTTGGTAGTCAGCGCAAGGAGGGGATACTCGCCATCCTCGGTCTGTACTAGTCCTGCCTGTTCCAGGGAGTTGAATAGCGAATCCACGTAGACCTTGCCTTCTGGTTTGAGAATTCCATAGGTGGTGAGTTCTGATGCATCAAACCAGTCGGCACTGGCTTGTTTGCTCCCCAGAAGCATCTGGATTATACGGCGCTTGCCGAAGCGTGCTCGATAGTTGTCCGTACCGTTTTTCCATGACATTCGAGCCACTCCGCTGAGGGCCTTGCGGACGATGGTTTTTTCTTCCTCGTTCGCGGGTTGCCTGAAGTCACCGGAGACATCGTTGTTGCATCCATTGCAACGGCCGCATGTTTTTGCCTCCTTGTCTCCAAAGTAATCGAGCACCCATTTTTGCCGGCAGTCCCGACTGTATGCGAACTTAAGGATCGCATTAAGTTTTTCCCTGTCCCGTTGTTCTTTTTCAGCTAGTGCGGCTGTGTCAATGTCGAGCTGGTGTGCATCGAGTTGGGGCTGGAGGAGTCGGGTGCCGCGCATACGCTGCCCTGTAATGTCAAAGCGCTCGATGATGCGGTTGCGGGCGAGTATGGAGAGAACCGTCTGGATGGCCATCGGGTTTGTCCGGGGTCCGAGGTGTTGGCGAAGGTCGTCATTGGAAAGGTGAACTTCATTCTGTGGGTCTGCCTTGTCGCGGAGTAGCTCGTAGAGTGCCTGAAGGACAGCCAATGGGGGATTGCTCCCCTCATGGAACATTTCCTGAATGCGCTTATCCGCATAGTTGAAGAGGAGTTCGCATGTGGCTGGTTTCTCATCACGGCCGGCGCGTCCTGCTTCCTGGTAATAAGCTTCAATACTGCCGGGCATTTCAAAGTGGGCGATGAAGCGGATGTCAGGTCTGTCAATCCCCATACCAAAAGCGTTGGTAGCAATAGCGATGTCAATTTCACCCTGAATGAAGCGATTTTGCATCTGGTTTCGAGTGTCCGGATCCATGCCACCATGGTAGGTGATATGTTGAATGTTTTCCTTGGACAAATGCTTGGCAACCTTCTCCACGGATTTACGGGTTGCGCAGTAGACGATGCCTGAGCGGTGCTCGTGAACAAGTTCCATGATGTGGGAGAACTTTTCCACGTTTGAGCTGACTGGGCTGATGTTGAAGGACAGGTTGGGGCGGGCGAATCCGGAGATATAGAGGGCCGGGTCGCGCAGGTGAAGGCTATCCTGGATGTCCTGACGAACCTCTGGCGTCGCGGTTGCTGTGAGGGCGGCAACGGTGGGCCGCCCAAGTTGATCAATTGCACGATCCAATCGAAGGTAGTCGGGACGAAAGTCATGTCCCCACTGTGACAGGCAATGAGCTTCGTCAATTGCCATTAAAGAAACAGTGATGCTGGAAAGAGTTCGGAGAAAGTTGTTGTTACGGAATCGCTCGGGAGCAATGTAGACGATTTTTGTATCGCCGTTGCGAAGTTTGTCCAGCTGGTCATGTTGCTCACCTGCTGTAAGTGAACTGTTGATATAACTGGCGGCGATGCCACGTTCAAGAAGGGCATCTACCTGGTCCTTCATCAGCGCTATTAGCGGAGAAATGACAATTGTGACTCCTTCCAGCAGAAGTGAAGGCAACTGGTAGCACAGGGACTTGCCTTTGCCAGTCGGCATGATGACGAGGCTGTCACGACCGTCCAGAATAGTTTGAATTACTTCCTGCTGAGGTTCGCGGAATGTGTTAAAGCCAAAATGTTTATTTAGATCCTTACTGAGGTCCATGTTCAGAATACAATGCGCTGGCAGGATGGCGCGAGTCAAGATTCGTGGATGAACAGCCGCGATATAAACACAAAAAAGGAGATGACGTCCAGGGGATGGACGCTCTCCTATTTTGTTGGGGAATCAGGAGTCTGCTAGCCCGCAAGCACGGGTGTCATTGGCCTGATATTATTCCCGTAACAGTGTTTGCCAACCGGGGTAGTTGGCAATGGGGTGCGGGGAATTGGGTAGGTTTCATTAAGAAATCGTTTGCTAATCGTTTTAATAACTTGCTGAATTTGCGATTGGATGGAACTCTAAGTTATTAAAAGTTATTCACAATCTGATGAATAACAGTGAAGGTTTGGTTTTACTGTCTTGGAACTTCCTTTACTTTATAGGGTCCTTAGGGACCCTTGGGATGTTTCAGAAAAAAAAACGTTGAAACAAAAAATATTATCGTATTTTGAACGCCAAAAAAAATGCAGGTTACCTTACTTAAATCAAAAATTCTTCGTGCCAAGGTCACAGACGCGAACATCGACTATCAGGGGAGTCTCGGAATTGACTCCGTCTGGATGGATGAGGTTGGTTTATTGCCCTATGAAAAGATCTTGGTTGGGAATCTAAACAGCGGGGACCGATTTGAAACCTATGTCATCCCCTGTGCTGCTGATAGTGGTTCAATAAATCTAAATGGTGCGGCAGCACGTCTTGGAGAAGTTGGAGACCTTCTTGTGATCATGTCTTTTGCTGAAGTGGATGCATCGGAGGCTGAAGGTTGGGAGCCCAAGATTCTTATTTTGAACCGCACCTAAACGTTTTGCCACCTCTTATAAATTCAATGAGCTACAAGCTTTATATTCCTGGCCCGATCAATGTATCAGAGGAAACTTATGCGGCAATGTGTACCCCTGTAGTGGGACACCGCAGTCCTGATTTTGTTGAATTATATCAATCGGTGCAACCGGGTTTGCAACGTTTGTTCATGACGAGTGGTCCGGTCTTTATCAGCACCACCAGTGCATGGGGGGTTATGGAGGGTTCCTTAAGGAATTGCACCAGAAAGAAGGTGCTGAACTGCATGTGCGGTGCGTTTTCAGACAAGTGGTTTGATGTCGCTCAACGCTGTGGCAAGGATGCGGGTGCCCTAGAGTTCGAATGGGGCCGTCATGTTGACCCGGAGGCTGTGCGCAAGGAATTGGAGACGGGGGATTATGACTGTATCACCCTTGTTCACAATGAGACTTCCACGGGTGTGATGAATCCGCTGGCGGAAATCATGGCAGTCATTCGGGAATTTCCGGAAGTGATTTCAATTGTTGACTCCGTGAGTTCCTGCTCAGCAGTTCCAATCCCGATGGATGAACTCGGTATTGATGTGTTGTTGACCGGTTCCCAGAAGGCGCTTGCTTTGCCGCCGGGGATGGCGATTTTCTCCGTATCACAGCGTGCGCTTGATCGTGCTTCTGAATTACCGGATCGTGGCTATTACCTAGATTTTCATGAGTTCCTAAAGAACCACCAGAAGGGCATGACGCCCAGTACCCCGGTCATTCCCCACATTAATGGATTGAAGCACCAGCTTTCGGTTTTCGAGGCAGAGGGACTGGAGAACCGCTACGCCCGCCATGCCCGTTTAAATACCATGGTTCATGACTGGGTGGAACGCAATGGGTTTGAGCTCTTCCCTGAATTGCAGTATGCATCGAAGAGTCTCACCTGTGTTAAAAATACCAGGGAGATGGATATCCCCGAATTGAACCGACTGCTTAAGAGTCGCCACAATTGTGTGATCGACGGCGGGTATGGAAAAATCAAGGGAAAGACCTTTCGAATTTCCAATATGGGTGACGAGACTGAGGAATCCATTGGAGAATTACTTACAAACCTTGACTCAGTTGTTCGTGAGTTATTTTAACTCAGGCGACTTTTGCTGAATCTGCCATTTATTTAGGATACATTCATTATGAAACGACTTATCATTGCTGAGAAACCTAGTGTTGCCGCCGACTTGTCAAAAGCCCTTGGGGGGGCCAGTGCAGGCATTAAGAAAAAGGGTGAGTATTATGAGGGAGACGATCTTGTTATCAGCTCTGCAGTTGGGCATTTGGTCGAATTATATATGCCGGACGATATTGAGCCCAAGCTCAAGTATTGGAAAATGGGCACGCTTCCAATTGTCCCCGAGACTTTCCAGTTGAAGGTGATTCCCAAGACCAAGCGCAAATTCAATGAACTCAAAACATTGATGAAGCGGAAGGATATCAGTGAAATCTACAATGCCTGTGATGCCGGTCGTGAAGGGGAACTCATTTTTACCTACATTTATGAATTGGCTGGTTGTAAAAAACCAGTCCACCGGATGTGGATGCTTTCTATGACCCCTGCAGCTATCCGTAAATCTTTTGAGAAACCACGCTCAGGGGATGACATGTTGAGTCTTCAGAACGCAGCGCGCTGCCGTTCGGAAGCCGATTGGTTGATCGGGATCAACGGCACCCGTGCCATAACCCTCCAGATGGGTGGTCTTCGCAAAATGACCACTGTGGGTCGAGTTCAGACACCAACCCTGACCCTTGTTGTCAATCGTGAGAAGGAGATCAATGCCTTTGAGCCTCGCAGTTACAGCCGTCTTGTCGGTAGCTTCAAAATTGCTTCGGGGACCTATGAGGGCGTTTATCAGCGACCTGACTTTAAGCGAAGTGATGACAAGCATGACCGGGTGGACCGCATCTGGAACCCCGAGGAGACGGCCCGAATTCTTGCTGCCTTGGAAAATGGAACGTCTGCATCCTTGGAAGAGAAGAAGAAGCGCACGCCTCAAATCTCCCCTCGTCTCTATGACCTTACGACTCTTCAACGTGAGGCCAATAATAAGTTCGGTATGTCTGCAAATCGTACTCTCCAAGTCGCCCAGGCTCTTTACGAGAAATATAAGGTTATCACTTACCCCAGAACTGACTCCAAGGCCCTGCCTCAAGATTACGGTGATTCATGTATTAATGTTCTGAAATCAATTTCCGGTGAAGATAAACCTCATGCAGAAAAGGTTCTGGAGAATAACTGGGTCTCCACTGACAACCGTCGCATTTTCAATGATAAACAAATCAGTGATCACTTTGCGATCGTCCCCACCAATCTGGAACCCAAGAACCTGAGTGCCGAGGACGCCAAGATTTATCGGATGATCACCCGGCGTTTCATTGCCGTCTTCTATCCTCCTGCTCAGTTTGACGTGACAACCCGCTTTTCCCAAGTCGGTGACCACTCTTTTAAGACCGAAGGAAAAGTTCTTGTTGAGCCTTCCTGGCTTGCAATTTATGGAAAGGACAACGGGCAGAAAGAAAATCTTCCTGCCCTTGCTCCCGAAGATGGTAATCCTCCAACTGGTTTACTTGCCTCTGTTGAGCGCCAGGACGAAGAGACCAAGCCTCCACCTCGTTATACGGAAGCCACACTCTTGTCTGCCATGGAAGGGGCAGGCAAGCTTGTTGAAGACGAGGAGATGGCCGAGGCCATGAAGGAGAAGGGCCTTGGCACTCCTGCAACCCGTGCTGCCACAATTGAGCACCTTATAAAGGAGGAGTATATTCAACGTGATGGACGCGATATTCATCCCCGAGAGAAAGCCGAGGACCTGATCGAGTTCCTCAACGCGGTGAAAGTCGAAGGATTAACTAGTCCAGACATGACTGGTGAGTGGGAACACAAGCTCCTTCAGATGGAAAAAGGCGAACTTTCCCGTGAGGAGTTCATGAATGGCATCGTCGGCTTTACCAAAAGTATTGTTGAGCGTGCAGGGAAATATGAGGATAGCGATGATTTCCTTAAACCCACAGAAATACTTTCTCCCACTGATGGACAGGCGCTTCAGGAGAGCCTGACTCACTATATTTCCAAGGACAAGAAATTGAAAATCAACAAGACCATGGGTAACCGCAGAATCTCGATTGAAGAAATTGCCGAGATTTTGGACAAGGGTTCCATGGGCCCGTTGGAAGGCTTTCTTTCCAAAGCCAAGAAGCCTTTTATCGCTTACCTCAAATTTGACCCTGATGATTTACGTGTGAAATTCGACTTTGATCGGGATACGCCAAAGTCCGGTGAGAATGGCGAGGAAGCAGGGGAATCAAAAGAAGACCCTCGTAACGGTGAAAATATTGGTTCCTGTCCCGGCTGTAAACAAACTGTTTTTGAGACGTCGATGTCTTATGCCTGTCCAGACTGCAAGTGCAGTTCGACTTCTCCATTCCGTAGATTCAGTAAGAACGTACTAGGAAAAGCGGTTTCAAGGGACCAGTTCCAATTGCTGCTTGACGGTAAGACCACGGAACTTCTTGAAGGTTTTCGCTCCAAGAAGACAGGACGTTACTTTTCGGCCCGTCTTGCTGTTCGGAAAAGCAAGCTTTCCTTTGAGTTTGAGAATAACAATAAAGGAAAGCAAAAAGCAGCCCCCAAAGGGGACTGAATTACTGATTTCTTGAGCGATAAACAGCTGGCGTTGATTATGTCAGCAACCCTTGCAGTTAACCGGAATTGATGTTCTTCGGTTTGCACCTTTTTTAATTTGCAAGATTATTTAATTTGAGTGATAACTATTATTTCTCTTAAATATGATTAATATTGTAGCCAATCCCTTTGGTTTGCTATTAAAGGCAAGCTTCAGGGTTAAGGTCGCAATTTATACTTTTGCAACCACTGTCATTGCTCTGTTCATCGCAGCGATTGCCTTTCTATGGTTACTTAACCTGTCCATGAAGAATATTGTGACCGTGGATTTACGGGGAACAACAGACCAGCTAAACACTTCCTGCGCAGCATCTATTCGATTTGGAGATGAAATCACTGGGGCGGAATACCTCAATCATGGAGGAAACCAGCAGGTACTATCAGCCACCTTGTATCTGCCAGATGGATCTTTGTTCGCTCATTATGACCGAGAGGAACAATCTGCCCCGGAATTCCCGGGGCAAACAGACGGGGAAGTACATTTTGAGTGGAACCGTGCCTCTATCTTGAGACCCATGCAGGAGAATGGTGAACTGATTGGGTTCCTCTACATGGTCCGGGATCTTGGCGAAATATATGAGCGTTACTTTACATTCGCCTGGCTTTTTCTTGGTCTCCTATTTGCCGTGCTTGCTCTAACTCTTTTATCGACTACTTGGCTTCATGGGTTTTTACGTAAACCCATACAGGAATTGGCACATGCCGCATCGAAAGTGGATCCTGAAAAAGGCTATTCCATTCGTGCAAAGAAAGTTGGAGAGGATGAACTGGGTACACTGACGGATGTATTTAATGAAATGATGGATCGTATTCAGAGTCATGAAATGGATATGCGTCACAGTCAGGAAAGGTTGCGCCAAGTGATTAACCTTGTTCCTCATATGATTTTTGCAAAGGATCGAGATGGTCGCCTTGTTCTTGCGAATCAATCAATGGCTGATACCTTGGGTATTCCTGTTGAACAGTTAATTGATAGTACCGCTTCAAAGTGGTATTCTCGTGAGGAATACCAAAAAATAAGATCTCATGACATCGAGGTTTTCAAGACGGATAGACCTCATTTTTCTGAAGAAGTTTTAATTGATCATGAGGGGAATCAAATTCGTCTGCAGACCACAAAAATCCCTTTTGTTCAGTCAGGCACAAGTCATAATGTTTTACTTGGGATTTCTATTGATGTAACCCGTGCCAAATTGGCTGAGGAAGCCCTTAGGAATTCTAACGATGAATTGGATCTGCGGGTAAAGGAACGTACCAGCGAACTTAGGGAGGCTGTAGCCAGAATGGAGCGCCAGGAGAGGCTTGCCTTGGTTGGCCGAGTTTCAGGTAACATCGCCCACGAGCTGCGAAATCCACTGGGAGCTATCCGGCAGTCCATATATTATCTTAATATGATTTTTGAGACTGAAGATTTCGATGTTAAGAATTTGAAGATGATCCGCAAACATATGGGAATGATTGAGTCTGAGGTTGATGCTTCCAATCACGTTATCACTAACCTTCTGGGAACGACTCAGGTGGATCGACAGAGGAAGAAAGAGAAGACTGATCTTTCTGATGTAATCCAAGTATCTGTGCAGAGAGTCTGGGTTGATGAATGGGCAAAACTCAATATGGATGTTGATTCTATTTTGGTGTGGGGTGACTTTTTACAATTGCGACAGCTCATGATTAATTTACTGGAGAACGCGAAAACTGCAGTAAAAAATCAATCGGATGCCACGATTTGGATTGATACCAAGTTTGATGGACAATCTGCATTTATTCACATTACTGACAACGGGAGCGGTATGAGCGAAGAGACATTGACCCGTCTTTTCGAGCCTCTATATACGACCAACCCTCAAGGGTCTGGTCTGGGTCTCAGTATTTGTCAGGAGATTGTAGAGGAACGACACGGTGGCACTATTCAGTTTGAGAGTCAGGAGGGTACCGGAACACAAGTTAAAGTTACTCTGCCGCTCTTCTCTCCACAGGAAGAGCGCCCTCTTGGTAAGGAAAATCTTCATACTGAATCTTTTGCGGATTTATAGAGGAAATTATGGAGAAAAAAGCAATCTTAGTAGTCGACGACCATTATTCCTTACGAGTGTCACTCAAAGATATTCTTGATGCAAAAGGCTACAATGTACGAAGTGTTTCAAATGGGTTTGACGCCCTGAAGGAATGTGACGCAAACTTTTTTGATCTAGTGATTATAGATATTCGTATGCCTGGAATTAATGGTGTTGAGTCTATTAGACAGATTAAAGAGATTCTTGACTATGCGCCCAAGTTTTTCGTTGTGACTGCTTACGCTGTTGATGAACTTCGCGAGGAAGCCCTTCGCTTGGGAGTGGAGGAATTTCTTTCTAAACCCATTGATGTGCAACTCCTAATAAAGCGTATTGAAAGAATGTTTTCCCAGAAAAGAACTTCCTCGTAATTAGTTCTAAGGTTGACAGTTTTATTTGTCCCGGGTTTCAGGAGGCTTATGGATCAGAATTTAACAGAGCAAAAACACGCCCTAGTAATTGGTGGTGGGACAGGGATGGGGGAAGCTATTGCATTGGCTTTTTCTCGAGAGGGTTGGCGGGTTGTTATTGCTGGCCGACGGCTTGAGAAATTAGAGGATGTTATTCGACAATCTTCCATGGGAAACCCTATCCAGAAGCATGTTGCTGATGTTGGTGAAAGGGATTCCGTGGAGACACTTTTTCAATGGTTTCGTGAACAAGTCGGGCAACTGGACATCCTGGTGAATTGTGCTGGTGTAAATATCCCTGACCGTTCCATCGATAAACTGTCTCCGTCAGACTGGGACGATCTTATTCGGATTAATGCCACAGGAGCCTTTGACTGCATGCGCTGTGCACTGAAAGATATGTGTCCTCGGGGCGATGGTCTAATAATTAACATTTCCTCTGTTGCGGGAAAGAGGGCGGCTCCACTTGGTGGAGTTGCATACAATGCCTCCAAGTTTGCAATGACTGCTTTAGGTACAACCCTAGCGGAAGAAGTTAGGGACGCAGGAGTTCGTATCACCAGTATTTTTCCTGGTGAAGTGAATACGCCCATTTTGGACAATCGACCCGAGCCACCGCCAGAGACGCACCGCAAGCGTATTCTTCAACCTGAAGATGTTGCTGCTGCGACCCTCATGGTTGCCAAGTTGCCGGCTCGTGCCCATATTCCGGAACTGATTATCAAGCCAACGATCCAGTCCTATTTCTAGGTAATAACCTTGGTCTGGAAATGGAACGTTGACCGACCCAATCCGCTGATAAGGTTTTCTGTTGCAGAATTGTCCTTAATTCTTCTAATTCATCCAATCATGAAAGCCACTTCATTCTCGGTGCTCTCTTCTGTATGGGTTGCCTTTTTGCTTTTTTTCTTTGGAATTAACTCATTAAGGGCCCAGACTGATCAAGCTTTCGAGGATGCAACAAATCTTGAGGATAACTGGTATCATTTAGATTGGTTCGGATACTTCATGATAAGTGATAATGACTGGATTTATCATTTGGAACATGGGTGGATGTATCTTTCATGGGGAGATAAGGATGGGCTTGGCAGAGTTAAGGGAGAATTTTGGCTTCATGACATGGACATGGGATGGTGGTGGATTAATTCCCGTAAATATCCCTACATTTACAGTCCGACACACCAAAATTGGCTTTGGTATGTATTGGGTTCTTCGAATCCTCGCTGGTTTTATTGTTTCTGTAACTGCTCATGGGAATCATTGCCTGCAACTGTTTGGGTTATTCCATCGGGACCACCTCCAGGTTTAGTGGAGATACCTGCAGGGGCATTTAATATGGGACAGGTTCTCAATGGGGCTCATTACTCTGTGCCAGAGCATACAGTCACGCTTGATTCCTTCCATATCGGCACACATGAGGTGACCAAGGAACTTTGGGACGAGGTATACGCATGGGCCCTTTGCAACGATTACGTTTTTGATAACCTGGGTAAGGCTGAATCCGGATCACATCCTGTTTCAGATATAAACTGGTACGATGTTGTTAAGTGGTGCAATGCCTATTCCCAGATGGAGCATAGGAATCCAGCCTACTATACGGACGCGACCAAAACAGAGGTGTATAAAACAGGAAACCTCGAATTAAGTAATGATGCGGTTGATTGGAGTGTTAATGGATATCGCTTACCCACTGAAGCAGAATGGGAGAAGGCTTCACGGGGGGGACTGGTCGGGAAAATGTATCCATGGGGCGATGGTAGTTCTGAAGCCGCAACCAAACTGAATTATGGAACGACACCTGGAAAGGCTCTTGTTGTTGGTCAGTTCGCGTCCAATGGATTTGCACTGTATGACATTGCTGGCAATCTTGGCGAGTGGACTTGGGACTGGTACGGTGCATATTCTGCAGATTCCCAGAGTAACCCAAGGGGACCAGAATCTGGCACGGATAGGGTTTATCGAGGAGGTAGTTGGTGGCATGATATATATCGTGCGCGTTGTGCTGACCGAAGTGAGACAAAACCATGGAACCCCTTGACCATCCTTGGCTTTCGTGTTGCCAGCACGGCCCAATAAGTTGAGCTCAACTCTGAACCCTATGTTTTTTGGGCTCAGTGATTTCCCACCTACTATAAATTTGTTAATTCCATTGGGAAATAAAGCCGCATCAATGATTGAGGCTTTAGCTTAACAAAAATATATTAAACTGATAATTATTTATACCTTTTTCGGCACAGTGTATGGGGCTTTGTAGATGCCTTTTTCAATTTTATTAGCCTTTGCTGCTTGTGCCTTTCCGGTGAACTCTTCAGTTTCGGGGTCCATGATGAGGTTTGCCCCCAGCGAGACCTTGTCTTTTGCGAAGTCAATGCCATTGGAGTCCAGGTGCTGCCCCAGACGATCAAAGGATTCGCGAAAGGATTTATTGTCGCCGATGACCTCTTGGACTACTTCGGGAGTGGATGTGCTTCCAATCCGATAGGATGTATTGGCCATATGGGCGAGCCCGGCGGACCAGTGACCATGATGTACCTTTGAGGTATACAATTGATTGCCTGTCTGGATCGATTTGATGTAGTTCTCCAGATGCCCTCGTCCACTAACATCTCCAAATTTTTTGATGGTTTTTCCATCCTTGTCAAAGGCTCTATTTTCAGCGATATGCCCACCTTCAAAGTGGATAACATTACCTATGCGGATACCCTTGTAGTTATCCATTCCATTGTTCCAGTCGAGTCCTTTGCGAGGAAGACCACGGACTTCAAAGATTAGCGGACAGGGCTTGTAGTCGAAGTAGGCAATCTGTGTATTAGCTGAAGTCCCATCGTCGTCATAACCGAGTCGGCAACCTACACTGATCACGCTGGTTGGCAGTGAGTCCTGCCCCAGAACCCATCGGGCAACGTCAAGTTGGTGGGGACCTTGATTACCAATGTCGCCATTACCATATGGCCATTGCCAATGCCAGTCATAATGGAATCTGCTTCTCATGATGGGAAGTTTTCCTCTTGGGCCGCTCCAGAGTTCGTAATTGAGTGTCTCCGGTGGCTTTTGTGGACCTTGAACTTTTCCAATACTTTTACGTGGTTTATAACAGAACCCATGAGAATAGAGCATTTTACCGAGTGGTTCATCCTTGATCCACTCCATAATTTCGTTCCATCCATTTGCTGACCTCCGCTGCATACCATGCTGGACGATAAGGTTACTGTACTTCTCTGCCGCTTTTACGAGTTGACCACCTTCCCATATATTATGGGAGACTGGTTTTTCCACGTAGACATGTTTGCCTGCTTGAAGCGCCCATATTGCCGCCAGAGTGTGCCAATGGTTGGGCGTGGCAATGATTACAGCATCCACCTCCTTATCCTCAAGGAATTTACGGATATCCGTGTAGGTGTTGATTTTGGTCTTGGAGTCAGCAAAAGTTTTCTTTTGGCGGGCCAATGCGGTTGTGTCAGGGTCGCAAACCCCGGTTACCCGTACACCTTTACTTTTCAGGCTTTTTAGGTGTCTGGCGTGTGCAGAGCCTTTTCCTCCGCAACCAATGACCCCAACACGGACATCCGTATTGGATCCTTTTACACCGGCCCATGCGGAATTGAATGTGGTGGTTAAAGTCAGCCCTGTGCCCGTGGCAAGACTGGCTCCAATGAATTTTCTGCGGTTGGTCTTTTGCATATCTGGAAGTAGGGTTGATATTTGGTGATGTGTTTTCAATAGATAATGAAAAGAGCCCCGGATTATTTCTACAATTTTTAGCCCCCCATGTTTTGCATGATGCCAATAATTGGAAGGAACAATGCAATCACGATGAAGCCGACTACCACTGCGAGGAAAACAATTAATACTGGCTCAATAATAGATGTGATGGCGCTGACGGCATTATCAATATCCTCATCGTAGTTGTCTGCAATCTGATTGAGCATCTCCGGCAGTTGCCCTGTTTCTTCACCGACTTCGACCATACTTGCCAGCATGACCGGAAAAATCGTTTCGCGTTGCATGGGTGCGGTCACGGACTCACCATCACGGACACAATCATGCACTCGACCGAGAGCTTTTCTATAGTGTACGTTATTGATGATATCTGTACTGATCGTCATTGCCTGCAGTATGGGAACGCCACTGTCCATGAGCGTGCCAAAGGTGCGGGTGAATCTTCCCATACTGACGAGTTGTATCATGCTTCCCACCTTGGGGATATTCATGGTGATAAGGTGCAGGAAACTTTTGCCCATCTCGCTTTTAGCAAACAGACGATAGCCAATGATCGATCCTGTGACTAGCCCTGCAGTTCCCATGAAAGCCAGGGGGTTTGTAAAGACCGTCTTAATTATATCACTTATATTAATGATGATTTGCGTTGGGAGAGGCATTCCACTTCCTCCATCTTCAGCCATATCTTCGAACATGGATTGAAACTGGGGGACAACGAAAACCATCAGTACCGTTACAACCAATACCGCAACGAAAATTACGACAATGGGATACACCATGGCTGACTGAACCTTCTTGCGTGTTTTTTCAGCTTTTTCCATGAAAGATGCCAATCGGTCCAATACGACCTCAAGGACACCTCCAGCCTCACCAGCTCGCACCATATTTACGTATAGATTGTCGAATAGTTTTGGGTGCATCTCCAGACCATCTGAAAAGGAGTTCCCTGACCGGACATTTTCCGCGAGAGATTCAAGAATGTCTTTGAATGCAGGGTTTTTCTGCTGTCTAACCATCACCTCTAGGCTCCTGAGAAGAGGCAATCCTGCATTAAGGAGAGTGGCCATCTGTCGTGTGAAAGTGGTCAACCCTTCCTTGTTTATGGCCTTGCCGAAGGACAGTCGATTTTTCTTCTTTCTGCCAACTTTTTCTCCAGCATCCTCTGCAAATTCCTTACTGCGACGTTGGATGTCCTTGGTGCGGTTCGCCTTGGCACCACGGGTTTCTACAGCGAGTTCCTGAACAAAATATCCCTGTGTTTCCAGTTTTTCCTGTGCCTCTTCTTCACTCCCAGCAGTGACTCTGCCGGTCTTCTGGTTGCCTTCAGGGTCGATTGCGGAATATTTAAACTTTGCCATGTCGAAAGAGTTTTTTGTGGCTTGAGATTAAGAAAATTAGAGGCGACCTTGTGTCTTACGCAAGCTTCGTTTACTTAGGTGAATCGATCCTTATGTGTATTTAAGGACTTCCTCAATGGTCGTGTCTCCATTGAAAATGGCACGAAGACCGTCATCGCGAAGAGTTCGCATTCCTTGTTCCATCGCCTTGTTTTTGATGACCAGGGTTGGCGCCCTCTCAGTTATCAGTTGCCGAATGGAATCGTTAACCTCAATCATTTCATAGAGGCCCAGGCGTCCCTTGTATCCGGTTTGTGAGCATTCACGACAACCTTTGCCATAGAAAAAATTCTTTTCTGCAATTTCCATTGGATCTGCTTCGAGTAACTCGATTATATCCTGATCCGGCTCAAATGCGGTTCTACAATTCTTGCAGATTCGCCGTACGAGTCGTTGTGCGAGTACTGTCTCAAGCGATGCGGCGATAAGGAAAGGTTCCAGTCCCATATCGATAAGTCGAGTTACTGCACCAGCAGCATCATTGGTGTGGAGGGTGCTAAGTACCACGTGACCCGTGAGGGAAGCCTGGACTGCGATTTGGGCAGTCTCCAAGTCTCGAATTTCCCCGACCATGATTTTATCTGGATCTTGCCTCAAGAAGGCACGGAGAACTTTTGCAAAATCCATTCCCACTGCATGGTTTACCGGGACTTGGACAATACCTTCAAGTTCATATTCAACCGGGTCCTCTGCAGTAAGTATCTTCGTGCCGATCTTGTTTACTTCCCGAAGTGCTGCATAAAGTGTTGTTGTTTTACCGGATCCTGTGGGACCCGTAACAATAAATATTCCATTGGGTCGATCCACTGCAACGCGAACTCCATCAATGATCTCCGATGGCATACATAGTGAGTCCATGTCAAGGTTGACTGCCGACTGGTCTAGAACACGACAGACCACACTCTCACCGAATTGTGTTGGAAGAGTGGAGACACGAAGATCCACAGGACTCCCTCCAATTGTAATTTTTATTCGACCATCTTGTGGAATGCGTCTTTCTGCGATATTTAGGTCTGCTAAAACCTTGACCCTAGAGATAACGGGGACAGCAAGGGTTAGCGGCGGTGGTGCCATTTCGTAAAGAGCACCATCAATTCGGTAGCGAATTTTAAACTCATCTTCAAAGGGTTCAAAGTGTACGTCTGATGCCTTGTCCTTGATCGCTTGGGTCAACACAAGGTTTACGAATCTTACAACAGGACCCTCGTTGGCCATCGCTGTAAGTTCCGTCGCAGAAGCTCCTTCCTCCATATCCGCTATGGCATCCGCATCAATCTCGGAAAGAAAATCCTCATAGGTCTGTTCCTGCCCATATAGTTCGTTCAGGACGTCCTCCACCACCTCTGGGTCGCTAACCAGGACTTGGATATCCATCCCCAGATCAAACCCTAACTCATCGATGACGGAAAAATTAAAAGGGTCTTTGGGTATGAGTGTTAGTGTTGACCCCTCAACGTTTACAGGGACGACTGCCAGACGACGAGCTTCCTCGGGGTCTATGCTATGCAGCGCATCCTGGGAAATCTCTTCTGGCATTTCATCGACGTAGTCATAGCCCAGAAAGTCTGCAATCAATCGAAAGAATCGATTCCGTGGAATGGATTCAGTTGCCAAGACAACTTGGGTGAGAGTGCTTTCGTCCTCATCCCTTTTTGCGACCAAGTCCTTGAGTCTTTCCGGCGTAATTGCCCCGCAGTCCTGCAGGATTTCAAGAATTGTGGGGTCGTGTTCCTTAAACATTTAATTTCAGGATTCGGCCACGGTGGCCTTAAGAACCTCTTCAATTGTTGTCTGTCCCGCCAGTACCTTGCGAATACCATCTTGACGCAGGGTTCGCATGCCTAGGTCCCTGGCTTTTTCGCGCAGTTCAACTAAGTTGCGGTTTTCGTAGATCATTTGTTCGATCTCCTCCTCAACTCGGAAAATTTCAAAAATGCCCAGACGCCCCTTGAAGCCTGTACCTCGACATTTCTGACAACCTCGACCTTTCATGAATACCGATTCAGCTGCTTGGTCCCGCTGGATTCCAAGTGAATTTAAATCCTTTTGATCCGGTACGTGAGCTTCCTTGCAATTGTCACAGATTCTTCGAACAAGACGTTGGGCTAGGGCCCCACGCAACGAGGCGGATACGAGATAAGGTTTAAGTCCAATATCTACCAATCGACTGACCGCGCTTGGTGCATCATTGGTGTGCAGTGTACTGAATACCATATGTCCTGTCAGGGAGGCGTTGACAGCAATTTCTGCAGTCTCACCATCGCGTATTTCCCCAACCATTATGATATTTGGTGCTTGGCGAAGCATTGACCTCAATGCCGCAGAGAATGTCATTCCAACTTCTCGCTGAACTTGAACCTGGTTTATTCCCTTGAGCTGGTACTCCACCGGATCCTCGACCGTTATGATTTTACGATCTGATTTATTGATGACGTTTAGAGCTGAGTACAGAGTTGTCGATTTACCTGAGCCTGTGGGGCCTGTTACAAGGAAGATCCCATCGGGCATATTAATCATCCGTTCAAAAGCCTCTTGATCATCACTAAAGAAGCCCAGTTGGGGCAGTCCTATACTCAGGCTTTCCTTGTCCAGGATACGCATTACGATGGATTCCCCGAAGTTGGTTGGCACTGTGGAAACGCGCAGGTCAATTTGCTTCCCTCCAGCATTTGTCTGGATTCGTCCATCTTGAGGGATTCGTTTTTCTGCAATACTAATGCCTGACTGAATTTTAAGCCGTGAGATAATGGCTGGCTGTAGCCGCTTTGGTGGGTCTTCGATTTCCTGGAGCACGCCATCAATTCTCAAGCGTATGCGGAAGCGTTTTTCAAGAGGCTCCAAATGAATGTCCGAGGCACGCATACTGACCCCTTCAGTAATCAGGTTTTGTACATATTTTAGAATCGGGCCGGCATCTTCGTCGCCCAAGTTATCAAGTCCAAGGTCGGTCTGTTCAAGTTCAAGTGTCGCTTCCTCAAGACCTTTAGGTGTAAGACTTTCCCCGAGTTTCCCATCTCGGGAAACCCCTGCGCCACCTTGGTAATGTCGATCTATAAATGTATCTAGTTCATCTGCGCTAACCAGATAAGACGTGATCTCCATTTGGTGGTGTTGCGCGATATCATCGGTTGCATCGATATTGGTGGGATCACAGAGGGCAATATACAGATTATTCCCATCCATGTAGACAGGAAATGCGCTGTAACGTTCTGCCAAGGAAAGTCCTGAGCTCTCGTCTTGAGCCTTGAGCGTATCGATTAGTTCGGGTGGAAGGTCCAAATCGGGTAATGAGACAACTTCCATTTCGAAGTCAGCGGCAAGCACATCCCTAATTTGTTCATAAGACAGAATTCCCTCATTGATCAACTCTGTGATCGTATCTTGGTCAATATTCAAGGAGTTGTTTGCCTCTTCTACCTTGATCCGGACCCCATCGACATGGTCCTCTGGAATAAGTCCATGGTAGATAATGGACTGGAGGACGTTTTCCGGCGAATTGAAGCGCATTTGCGTGTCCGGGTTTCAGTCTGGTGGGTATTGTCTGGTTTTCACAAACCTTATTGGCTTATGGACATTAGGAATTCCGCGTTGGTCTTGGTCTTTTTTACGCGGGTGATGAGGGTTTCCATTGCATCTAGGGTTGGTTGTCCCTTCATGCCACGGCGCAACATATGTATCTTGTTCATTTCATCAGGGTGGTAAAGAAGTTCTTCCTTTCGGGTACCACTTTTTTCCATGTTGAGTGCAGGGAAGATACGTCGTTCCACCAACCCTCGGTCAAGATGTAACTCCTGATTCCCCGTGCCTTTGAACTCCTCAAAAATAACCTCATCCATTTTACTTCCGGTTTCGACCAAGGCCGTTCCCAGAATTGTCAGGCTACCGCCATCCTCAATATTTCTTGCTGATCCAAAGAATCTCTTGGGTAGCTGCAGTGCATTGGCTTCCACACCACCTGTTAGAATTTTACCACTACTGGGAACAACTGTATTGTAGGCTCTTGCCAGTCGAGTGATGGAATCAAGCAGTATGATGACGTCCCGGCCGGCTTCCACCATGCGCCGGGATTTCTCAATAACCATTTCTGCAGCGTGCACATGGCTTTCTGCCGGTTCGTCAAAAGTCGATGCGATGACCTCGCCGGTTACCTGTCGCCGGAAGTCGGTGACCTCTTCGGGTCTTTCATCTACTAGTAGAATTATAAGATGGGCATTCGGATAGTTGATTTGTATGGCCCTGGCCATTCCCTGCATGAGGATTGTTTTACCTGTGCGGGGCGGGGCGACAATAAGCCCGCGTTGCCCAAACCCGACAGGGGTTATAAGGTCAACAATGCGCATTGAGAGGTTGTCCCATTCAACGTCAGGTCGGGTTTCCAGCAGAATTCGTTCAAGAGGATAATAGGGGATAAGATCTGTAAAGGCAGGAAGGGCAGCAATCTCGTCTGGTTCCATGTCCATGACCTTCAGAATCCTGAGAGCAACCGGTGTGGTATCCTCGGGCAGGGCACCGTGGGCCTGGCAAAAAATTTCATGTCCGTGTTGGAGGCCGTACTTTTCAATAAGTGGCTTGGGAACAAATATATTGAGGGATCGTTGCCGGTAACTGTCTTTTTGGTAAACAAGCAAGCCATGACCATTTTCCATGGTCTCAAGGATGCCGGTTGCGAATATTGGGCAGCGTGCGGTGAAATGATGATCCAAAAGTGATTTTATAATCTGTGTGCGGGATTGTGATGCCTTGATTTCCAGATCGTTCTTTTGAGCCTCATCAATCAGTTCTTCTAGCGTAAGCTCGTAGAGTCGATCCATGTTGATTGGAGGCTGAGATTCTACAACCACCTCATCAGCCAAGGTTTCCAATGCCTCTGAATCAGAGATGGTTTCCCACTTTAGGGCAGCCTGAAAAACCGGGTCACTATCCTGGTTTTGATAGCGTGCAAAGAATGCGTGGGACTTTTTGCGTTTACGGTCATTCCGACCTGACCGGTTCTTCTTCTGGTTTTGCTGTCGGTTCTGGTTTTGCCGATTTTGGTTGGGGTGCCGATTCTTTTTTTTGCGCTGTTGCTGGTTCGGGTTTCCACCTCTTTGCTGTTGCCCATCTTGACGATCATCCTGTGGAATTTCCTTTTTCTCCGGGTTGGGGGAAGGCGGGGGATCATCGTTTGGATCAAAACTCATTACGGCGGGAGTACTTCCTTCATCGTTGCTAAAGGCGATTTCTCCTTGCGCGGTTGCAGGCACTTCGGGCGAAGTGTTTTCTTCTTCTTCGTTATTCATCTTGGGTCTATTTGGGGAGGGCACACACCTAAATGCGTTTGGTTTGGACCAGCGAATCTTCTTTTGGGTTCAGTTCAGCTTCTGTAGGAGGATGCTGAACTGCTTCCTAAGAAAATCCAGCGAACCAGTGTTGGATAGGACAATGTCCGACTTTTCGATTTTTTCAGCAAGCGGTGCTTGGCAAGTGATTCGCGCCTTTGCATTCGCCTCACTTAATCCCCTTGAACACAACCGGGATAGCTGGGTTTTTTGGGAACACGCTAAGCAGACCACTAAATTGAAGTATTTTTCAAGCTTTTTTTCAAAAAGAAGTGGAATTTCCACCGCCCAATTTTGGTCAGGTTTTTTTGCGACCGAGGCTGTCCACTGCTCGTGCACACGTGGGTGTAGTAGTCCCTCCAGCCAAATTCTCTTATCGGTATTGCTGAATACTATGTCCGCTATCTCTTTTTTATCCAGCGTTCCATCTGCCCCAATAACTTCTTTCCCCAGTCCTGCAACTACGGCTTTGTACACTTCTTGATCCTGATCCAAAAGTTCGTGTACGATGGAATCCGCCGACAAGGTTTGCCATCCGGCTTCTGCGAACATCCCCAGAATCACGGATTTTCCGCAGGCAATACCTCCTGTAATCCCCACTTTCATAGTTTGTTTTATACACTATCACGCATGGAATTGTATAACAGGTCAATCCCTTCAGCAGTCAAGTTGTTAACACTGCAGGGGTGGCAATTAATACACGCCTCTTTTTATTGCAATTAAAAAGAAACAACAAACAATATAACAAAATATAAAGTACAATAAATATGCTATCTCGACTTTTTTCCGGAACATTACTTGGCGTGGAGGCGCTCCCCGTACAGGTTGAGGTAAACACCGGTGAAGTAGGAGAATTACGATTTGTAATGGTTGGTCTTCCGGATGCTGCCGTAAAGGAATCTCAGGACCGTGTTTTCTCCGCCATTTCAAACACCGGTCTTCCCCTTCCTTTTACTCGAACAACTATTAATCTTGCTCCAGGAAATCTCCGCAAAGAGGGTCCCAGTTTTGATCTTCCGATTGCCCTTGGAACTGCGCTGGCCATGTCCGGTCGAAGTGATTTACCACATGACCCTGAGGCCTACCTTGTTGCTGGAGAACTTGCGCTCTCTGGTGAGGTGCGCGCCATCAAGGGTGGCCTGCTTCTTGCACGGCTTGCGGCGCGAGAGGGAAAAGCGGGTATAATTCTTCCCGAAACCACGGCCCGGGAGGCTGCCCTTGTCGGGGGGATTCCCGTCCTGTCAGCCGGTAGCCTTGACGCCGTCTACAGATTCTTCATTGATGGAGAAGACCTACCATCGGTCTCCACACCACTACCTCAACAACTGTCTGACTCTCCATATGCGGGACTGGACTTCTCCGATGTCAAGGGACAGATCGCTCTGCGAAGGGCCCTTGAGGTTGCCGTTGCAGGAGGGCACAACATTCTGATGATCGGTTCTCCAGGTGCCGGCAAGTCCATGGTTGCCAAGCGCGTACCCACCATCATGCCCCAACCGACCCGTGAAGAGTTCCTTGAAATACTCAGCATCCATTCCTCTGCTGGCATGACACTCAAGGGGGACGGGTTTGCTTTCGAACGGCCATTCCGTTCCCCACATCATACCATCAGCGATGTTGGACTACTCGGTGGGGGTTCCGTCCCCGGTCCCGGGGAAATATCCCTTGCCCACAACGGCGTACTCTTCATGGATGAACTGCCCGAGTTCAAGAGATCCTGCCTGGAAGTCCTCCGGCAACCACTGGAGGATGGTGATGTCACCATTTCCCGAAGTGCCGGCAAGGTCACGTTGCCGTGTTCATTTATGCTGGTTGCGGCGATGAATCCGTGCCCCTGCGGTTATCTTGGTGATCCCCGGCACGAATGCCGTTGCTCTGTCCCCCAAATTCAACGTTACCGATCACGTATAAGCGGCCCGCTTCTTGATCGTATAGACCTTCATATCGAGGTTCCATCACTTACCATTGAGGAACTCAGGGGGGGCAACCCCAGCGAATCTTCCACCTCCATTCGTGAACGTGTCTCAAATGCACGCAATGTTCAGGTTTCCCGGTTTGCCGGTACCGATGCCACCTGTAATGCCCGCATGCAGCACCGCCAGATACGCGCTCACTGTGATATCGGAAGGGAGCAGGGAGACCTTCTGCAGCAGGCCATGGAGGAACTGTCCCTTTCTGCCCGCGCCTATGACCGAATCCTCAAGGTATCCCGTACCATTGCGGATCTAGCCTGCCAAGAAGAAATAAGCACTGACCATCTTCTAGAGGCAATCCAGTACCGAAGCCTTGATAGGAATTTATTTTACTGATTTTTACAAACCCGAGGTTCAGTATTCTTTTCACAATAAGAATTGAAGGGGTTATAATCAATTTGCAATCACACGACTCTTGACCCACGGGCTTGATTGCCATTTGTAGATGGTTTATAAAACCCACGTTTGACAGGATTCCTTTGTTTCCATGAAGAGTTTTAGAATGTATTCTTTAATGCTAATTGCGTCACTTGTTGGGTTGTGGTTTGGTGGATGTGATCAGACCGTTAAGAGTAATTCCATTCGGAGAGATTCCATTCGGAGAGATTTTTTTCATATTGGAACCATTCAACATAAAGCGGAATTTGGAGATGTCAGTGCACAGCTTGAGCTTGGCTTATTATACCGCAACGGAGATGGTGTTCCGAGAAACTACAAGGAAGCGGTGAAGTGGTTTATGAAGGCCGCCAGACAGGGGAATGCTACTCTACAATTTCAACTTGGTCAGATGTACGCCAACGGTCAATTTGTTCGGAAGGACTACATCCATGCCTATGCTTGGTTCAACCTGGCTGCGTCAAATGGAATTGATGATGCAAAGGAATTCCGAGACAGTCTGGAGGCAAATATGACTCCATTACAAATCTTAAAGGCACAGGAACTTTCACGGGAACTTTTGAAGTAGCCATTCAGCAGGAAGTAGTTCCAGAGCGTGGAACAGAACCACCACCGAGCCGTTCTTCCAGTGGCACAGAAGCTTTCATGTATGACCCATGATTTAATAACCAATCGACCAACCACCAATCAAAGGAAACGACCAATGAACAAACTATCACGAATGATTGCACTACTGATGCTGCTCACAGCTGCAACTGTCTACGGGACGAAGTACGAATACTTCAGGATGACTGACGAAAACAACTCACTTGAACTGGCGGTCGGGGACGTTGCGGAAGTGATAAATTATTCTACCATCCCTCGGTCTGATGCAGGCACATTAAGACTTAATGGTGGTGACGATAGTCGTCTTGTCCATATGGAGGTTGGTGACAAAGGCTACCATTTTAGTTTAGTAGAAAATGGTAGCGATTTTATGTCACCCCCCCCAAGAAAGAATCCATCTTCCAGTATTGGTAGGTCCATGCAAATTGTCTGTAGTTCTCGATGACGATGATTCGTTACCCCTCCATGAGCCTGATGATCAAACTATTGGAATGATCATTTTCCGTATCGAACGGGCCAGCCAATCCGGTTCCACCACCCTTGCTTCTGGTACTGGTTCCAACACAAACACATCCGAAGGTTCTGGATCAGATACTGAAACTGCAACAACCAGCACCAACTACGAGCTGCTTTCATCGTGGTGTTATTTTTCGGAGTATCCTTGGGTGTATTCCTACACCAACAATTCATGGTACTATCTGATGCCGTCAAATTCAGGACTGTACGCTTGGAACGAGAATATCAATGGTGACTGGTTCAATTTGGCAGCCAACTGATGAAGGATTGACCATCCACCATCGTATTTGCATATAGTCGTTTTTTACCAATGGACGCATCAAAGGACTACTACGCCACGTTGGGTGTACTACCCACCGCCGAAGACTAGTTTAATGGTCGTACTGGCCTTGGTTGGCTTTTGGGGCGGGGTATGCCTTCACTAGAGCTTGTTAGCACTTTTCACGTGATCATTCACAAAAAATGGTCGATCAATTCCACAGGCTTTTAAGCTTGCAGGTAAGTACGAACTTACTTTTCCTGTGGCAATGCTTCATTGTCAGTGGATATGAAACGGACCTACATCGCTGATGCGGCCAAGGCGGCTCTACATCCTGTGCGCGACAAGATTCTTCGCCTCCTCAAGGAGGATGAAAGGTCCACTGTTGAACTGGAGGCCCTGACCGGGGAGAACAGATACAACCTCTACCATCATCTGGATGTTCTCCTGAAGGCCGGGTTGGCTTGTGAACTGGAGTCTGGAAGCCGGGCACGAATCTTCGGAATCATCAAACCCAAGAAGCCGACGGCGGCAGTTCTCCTGCTTGGGGCAAAGGAGCGCAAGCGTAATCCCCATGCATGGGACAAGTTGATCACCGCCCTTGAGGAGCTGGAAGGGGAGCGAATTCCCCATCGACGAAGCATCCGCAAATTGCAGGTGCAGATCGGGTATTCCTGGTCTGAGTAAGGACGCTTATTTGAGTGGCACGAAATGTAACTTGCCTTCAAGCATGTCGGGAATGACCAGCTGATTGGCCTTGCGGTCCAGATAGAAGTCAGCGGCGGATGTTAGCCCATCTATCACGGTGGTGGATTTCCTCTCTTTTCGGTTATAGGCGATGACCTTGCCCTGAGTCCAACTGGATACGTAGGCTATCCCATTATTCAGCTCTATGGCATCGCCTCCACGGATAAGATTCTTTGCCATGATTCTTAATTTCCCATCCTCGTAGGCAAGGAGGTTCCCTGTAAAGAAGTCGGCCATTGCGAGGAAGGTTTTATCCTTGCCTCCAGCCACGGTAACGCCGTTGGGCGCTGGCATACGTTTGTCGCCTGAAGGGACGGCAACTGAAACCTTCCCTTCAAGTGTAACCTTGTAGACACAACCTGTATTTGGCAGGTTGGCTTGGGGGTCATCAGTGATGGTGAGAGGCCAAAGTTCGCGGTCGGCGTCGGGGTCAAACATACGTTTTGGGTGGCTCATCTCCGTGACGTATACGGCATCCCTTGAGCGACTGGCAGCTACATCGTTGAGGAATTCAACTTTTGCTGGAAAGTCCCCGGCCTTGGCCAGAATACTGACCTTTCCTTTCCCATTGATTTTCATGACCTGAGTCTCGTCACTGGTGACCAGTGCCCCTTCTACAAAAGCAATTCCTTTTGGGTTATTCAGGCCGGTGGCAAAGGGTTTTGCCTTGCCACCATCAAGGACGTATACTGCACCATCTCCTGGTTCATCGCCACCGATCATGGTTACATACAACTTTCCGTTGAAGCCGCGACAGACGCTTTCGGGCTTGATACCCACATCGATGGTTTTTCGCTCAGCTTTGGTTTCCTTAAGCGTTGCGATTGGTTTGTCTTTTGTCCTTTGTTTTGGGTTCTGAAGATTGAGACAACCGGTTAAATAGAAGAGCGTGGAAAGACACGTAGCGGATAGGATATAGTTGCGGGTTTTCATAATCTTCAGGAGCGTTGGTGTGATAAGGAGT
>JABJCN010000018.1 GCA_018668635.1 Opitutia bacterium | reverse complement strand
GGCGTCGGTTGCCGGTCCGGAGGATCCCTGGATGGCGTAGACTTTGTAGTCCCTTGACCCAACGTAAATCGTGCCATTAGATCCGATCGCTGGGGAGGAGAGCACTTCATGTCTCGTTTTAAATTCCCAAATCTTCTCCCCGACCTTCCACGGCCAGGGCATTGCCATAAAAAATAAGTCCAAGGACAAGGCATGTAGTGACTTTTAATTTCTTCATGATCAATCGGGATCATGAAGATGGTGCAACGTGGATCAAGGACGAAGATTCCGCCGAAGTGCTTCGGCATTGAATGGAGTATGCGATACCAACTACCGCTCTGAAGGCGGTTCCCGGAAGTCACCCGCTGACAGGTGGAACTACCGACAAACAAATAAAGGGTTCAGGTTAGGTATCCCAAAGAGGGATTCCAGCAGAACTTCAGCACAGGTTCAGACAGAATACTCTAGGTAGAATGCCATTTGGTCCCGGTCGGAGTACCAGAGTTGCCAGTAGTAGGCGTTCTCCTCCTCCTTGAGCCAGAGTTCCCGGTTGTCAATGGAGTCGGGGTTCCACCAGGGAAGGTCGTCACGCGGGTCCAACAGGCTGTCGGCGCGTTCGGGCGGGACGGACTCCAGCGAAAGCTTTTCAATGATACGCTTAATTGTTTCACGGGAGCACTTGAACGATAGTTGGTAGGACGCATCAATACCGAGCTCATCCGCATAATAATAAACCTTTGTCACGCTGGCGTCCGGCACGAAGCCAAAGTGTCGCTCAAAACCACCGCGATTTGCAGGGGTGTCCGCAGTCTCCACGTCATAATGGGTGCACGCAGCAAACAACAGACCGACACAGCCGGAGAAAAGCAAATGCCAGTAACCCAAAAATAAATTCTTCAAAACACCACGGTCAGATCCGGCAAGCGATTGGAAAGTCTATCAACCATGCTTTTGGTAACGCCGGTATTGGCGAGATAGAGTTTTTTCAAGTTGGGATACTTCCCCAGTGTCTTGATGCTGGCATCGGTAATCCTGGTCCCGTAAAGATTGAGAGAAGTCAGATTCTTTAGGCCGGAAAGCCTGGCCAACCCGGTATCAGTGACGGGAGTGTCTTTCAAATTGAGATAGGACAGTTTTGGGAACTGCCCAACAAGACCCAGGCTTTGGTCTGTGATCTTCGTCCGGGCAAGACCGAGCTTGGTGACATGCTCACGGAGTCCGGCCAGTTGAGCCACCTCATCATCACCAATCTCGTTGGGAGCGGTAAAAAAGCCAACATCAACAAGGGGGCTCTTGGGGTGCAGTCGGCGGATGCTGGCAGATGTCTTATTGGATAACTGGGAAAAGAGTGATTCGGGCAAAGGTTTCAGGCCCTTTTCCAAGCCCTTGAAGTAAAGAACATGCCGGGGGACATACTGTTCCTTTTGCTTCTCCTCTACAACGCCATCCAGCGCCCCTTTCCAAGTCCCAAAACCGGCTCCCTCCTTGATCCATTTCTCAATGACCTTGATTTCCTTACTACTGAGGGGATCCCCCTTTGGCGGCATGATATCGTCATCATCCTCCGGCAATGAAATATGATAGTAAAGTGTGCTGGCATCCTGTCGGCCGGCCACGATGACCGGCCCGTCATCGCTCCCTTTCATGAGATGCCATGCACCATCGAGCCGCAACCCAGCCTTGGGTTTCTTGAGCTTGCCGTCCTCCTCGTAAGGTTTGCGGTGACAGTCGACGCAGTTGGATTTCAGGATGGGCCAGACCTCAACCTCGAAGCTGACCTGCGCAAGCAAGGAACCTGCAATGGAAAGAAAAATAATAATCAGTTTCATCTCGTGACAAAAATCTTATGCTAAAAAGAATAGCTCACGAGATATACTTTTGGCCATTGAATTCCGGTTGACCCGGACAACCGGGCTCCCGAATGTCATATAACTAATTCCAGAAACCAGAAAAATGATGAAAATAATCCTGAGCCTGACCCTTGCCTTGTTGTTTACACTGAACCCGGTTCATGCCGGGTCCCCCTTTAACGGGAAGGACCTGAATGACTGGAAAACAAAGCCCAGAGGCAAGAACACCAACCATTGGTCAGTTGGGATCGCCGCCATCAACCCAGAGAAAAGCAATGAACTGATTGCCGGGGAAGGCTCCGGTGAAATGGTGAACACACCTTCCAAGACCAAGGGCAAAAGCCTCGATATATACTCGGAATTCAAATACGGTGATGCCCGCATCGAGCTGGAGATCATGGTTCCCAAGGGATCCAACTCCGGCATCTACCTGCATGGTGAATATGAGATACAGGTGCTGGACAGCTACGGCAGGACCAAGCTCGGAATGGGCGACATGGGCGCAATATACGGAGCCAAGCCCCCTGCCACCAACGCATGCAAAAAACCAGGCGAATGGCAGAAATATGAAATTATCTTCAGGGCTCCACAGTTCAAGGATGGCAAGAAGGTCAAAAACGCCCGGATCGACAAGGTTGTCCTGAACGGAAAGGTCCTACAGAAAGACGTCGAGCTTCCACGACCCACTCCCGGTGGACTTACCGGCAAAGAGAAAGCAAAGGGACCAATCATGTTCCAGGGAGACCATGGCCCTGTCGCCTATCGTAATATAAAGATCAGCGCATTGAAGTAGCAGCCCAACGCTGCCGCTTTACCTGACATTTGCGAACACACATAATCCCAATGAAGAACATCCTCCCCTTTGGGCTCCTGACCTGCCTCATTGCACTGCAGGGCAAGGAAATCCCAAGAACCCAACCCGAGGACGCCGGCATGTCCGGCGAAAAGCTGGAACAAGCTGCCAAAGTCGTACAAGGCTACATTGACGGCAAGAAAATTGCCGGGGCAATCACGGTCGTCGCCCGAAAGGGAAAGATTGTACAGTTCCATACCTACGGGCACATGGACATCGAGCGAAAGAAACCGATGCAGGAAGACGCCATCTTCCGCATATTCTCGATGAGCAAGGCCATCGTCACCGCTGGTGCCCTCATCCTGCATGAAGAGGGCAAGTTTAATCCTTCAGATCCGGTAAGCCAATACCTGCCAAAATTCAAGAACCTCAAGGTGCTTGGTAAGGACGGGGAGAAAAAGGATTCCCGTAAACCCATGACTGTCGCCGACCTCATGCGACACACATCCGGGTTAAGCTATGGATTCGTGGGGAACACAGAAGTT
>JABJCN010000019.1 GCA_018668635.1 Opitutia bacterium | reverse complement strand
CAACTCTATTGGGAGACTTTCTCCCGTACGCCCCGCCCCCAAGAGCTGATCTACCTCGCTGAATTTCTTTCTCGGCAGACCAACCTCTACGAGGGCGACGCCAAGGCTGCGGACAAGGCTAAGATTGATCTTTGCCAGCTACTCATCTGCAGCAACGAATTTGTCTACATTGATTAAAACGACTTATGAAACACTCACGACGAAAGTTTTTGAGCCAGGCGGGAGCTGCCGCCGGTATCTTTGCCACGCAGGGCGCTTTTGCCCAGAACAACCCGCTAGCCTTCGGCACCGGGCATTTTCCTGCCAAAGCAAAAAGTATCATCTGGCTTCACATGACCGGCGCTCCTTCGCAAATGGACACCTTCGACTACAAGCCTGTGCTCAACAAAAACCACGGCAGACCCTTGCCGGACGCGGATTCCAAAACCGGCTTTTTCACGACAAGCGGAAAGTGCCTGGCCTCGCCCTTTGCCTTCAAGCAATACGGCGAGTCGGGGGCCTGGATTTCCGATCTTTTTCCACATCTATCCAATCACGCCGACGACATGGCTTTCATATACTCCATGTATTCGCGCTCGAACAACCATACACCGGCCATGCTCGAGCTTACCTCCGGATTCTTTCGTCAGGGCTTTCCCAGTATCGCCAGCTGGCTGATGTACGGCCTCGGTACCCCCAATAATTCCTTGCCTGGTTCCTTTGTCTTTCATGCACCAAAGAAGCCACGCGGGGAAGACCCGATCTGGTCTACCGGCTTCCTTCCCAAAATCTTTCAGGCCACCGCCATCGACGGCGGCAACAAGAAAGTCATCGACAACCTTGATCGTCTCGCCGACCTGAACGACGCCCAACAGCGCGCCCAACTTGATGCCATCAAGTTCCTCAACGATTCCCATAGGACAGAGCGCCTGCACACCTCCAACCTCGAGGCTAGACAAGAAGCCTACGAGTTGGCCTACCGCATGCAAACCTCTGCGCCCAACGCCTTTAACCTGAACAACGAACCCGAATCCACGCGCAAACTCTACGGAATCGACACCAAAGACACCGATTTGGTCGGTCGCCAATTGTTAACCTCCCGGCGTCTTGTCGAGCGCGGTGTGCGCTTCATTCATGTTTTTGCAGGAACCAATGGTGGAGGCGGTGGCGTCAACGACGTCCCCTGGGATGGCCACAACAACATTAAAGCCAACCATACGGTCGCGGCCCGGTCGGTCGACAAGCCAATGAGTGCCTTGCTCGCTGATCTCAAGCAGCGCGGCATGCTTGACGATACTCTGGTCGTATGGGGCGGCGAATTCGGCCGCACCTCCGACTCGCAAGGCAACGGCACTGGTCGCGATCACAACCCCAATGCGTTTACCATGTGGTTTGCCGGTGGTGGTATCAAAGGTGGTGCCCAATACGGTCGCACCGACGACTTTGGCTACAAAGCAATTGAAAACCGGACTTCCGTACATGACCTGCACGCCACTGTCCTGCATCTGATGGGTCTGGACCACGAGAAACTAACCTACCGCCATAACGGCCGCGATTTCCGGCTTACCGACGTATCAGGTAACGTGATTCATGACATTCTGGGGTAGAGGGGGTACACACCTGTATCTTATAATAAAAATTCAGTTATTGTCAAAATACCGAAGCAATACTCCTGATATAGATAGACCATAAACAAGTGAATTCAATTTTAAACCATGACTGAGCAAATCAATCGAAACTTTGCACAAAGACATGGTAATTAGACTGTCTTTGGTCTTGTTTCTGGTCGTCCCTTTTCGGTCGTATGCCGGTAATGAATTGATCAACGAGGCGGTCCTCCGAAGCAATGCCCGAAAGATCTTTAAGGGGAAAGTTGAGCCTTTCGTAAATAAATACTGCGTCAAATGTCACGGAAGTCGACCTAAAGGAGGTGTCAATCTTCAGTCAGCACTAAAGAACCCCAATGGCGAGTCTGCGACGTTAAACTGGAAAAAGGCTGTGGCTAACGTCAAGGTTCACGACATGCCTCCAGAGGATACATCAAAAATACCGTCCGAGGAGGATCGACGCCAATTCATCGAGTCGGTGAGTGAGATCAAGTACCTTGCCCCTCGCGACCCCGGTCCCTTTGTTCTTCGCCGGTTGACCAAGACTGAATACGCAAACACCCTTGCAGTTCTCTACGGTGTGGATCGCTCAATAGCCGACGGTCTCCCAGATGAAATCGTCGGAGAAGGCTTTCTTAACACGATTTCTCCTCTTCAATCCGAATTGTTCCTCGGCATTGCCAATCAGGTAATAGAGGAAGTCATAACCCCGGAAGGTCAAACTCCCACGGCCGTTCAAAAACGCCTCTTTGGGGCCCTTCCCCCAAAAGGCGCCGACCTGCGTAAGGAGGCAAGGAAGGTCGCTCGTTTCCTTGCCCGCGAGGCCTATCGAAGACCTGCTTCCAAATCTGAATTGGATGTTCTGGTCGACATTTATGACTTGGGGAGGAACAACGATCTCGACTATACTGGTGCCTTGAGCCTCATGCTCAAGGCTGTCCTCGTCTCTCCCCAGTTTCTATTCATCACTCCTGCCAGTGATCCGAAATTTTCCAAGGAGCGCATTGTCTTCTTGGACGACTACCAATTGGCTGCCCGCCTCTCGTATTTGCTGTGGTCGGCTCCTCCCGATGGCGAGTTGGCTGCCTTGGCCGACAAGGGAGAACTTCACAAAAAAGTTGTCCTGCAGGCTCAGGCGGAACGACTGCTTAAGGATAAGCGCGCGCGGGCTTTGTTCGATGGTTTCGGCGCACAGTGGCTTCGCATAAACGAACTGAAGAGTCAGGTTTTTGACCCCAAAACCTTTCCCCAGATGACACCCTTGCTACGAACGGCGATGAGTGAAGAGGTTCGCCTGTTCTTTGAAAGCATCGTCCGCGAGAACCTAAGTGTAGCCCGGTTTGTCGACAGTGACTATACCTTCCTAAACGAACCTCTAGCCAAGATTTACGGGGTCACCCAGCCTGTCCCAGGGCCGAAAATGCGGCGTGTTAAGTTGGAGAACCCCGACAGGGGTGGCATTCTCGGTATGCCGGCTACCTTGGCGGCCACCTCCTTACCCAACCGGACAAGCCCCGTGCGACGTGGGGTTTGGGTACTGGAGCAGGTTCTGGGGGAACGCGTTCCGTCACCACCGCCCGACATCCCTGAATTGGAGGAGCAGGAACACAAGGAGATCGAGGGTTTGACCTTGCGCCAGCGCACTGAGTTACACCAATCGGAAGAGACCTGCCGCAACTGCCACAAGGTACTCGACCCAATAGGCTTCGGTCTGGAAAACTTCGATGCCATCGGACGGTGGCGGGACAAGAACGACGAGGGTCTCACCATCGATTCCGCAGGCAAGTTGCCCAACGGCCTGAATTTCTCCTCACCCGCCGAGCTTAAGAACCTCCTTGCTAAAAGGGAAAGGGACTTGGCCCGAAACTTGACCGAGCGACTCGTGGCCTACGCGCTCGGGCGACCATTGGGAGGTTACGATGGGATCGTGATCGACCGCATCTTGGCGAACGTCGCTAAGGAGGGCTTCCGAACCCGATCGATCATTTCCGAGGTTATCACCAGTTACCTGTTTACATACCGTAGGATCAAGAAATAGAGTCCGTTAAACAATATTGTACAACCAGATGATAGAATGACTCAAGTCAACGATTGCTTCCTGTTTGACCGCCGCGCCTGGCTAAAAGGCGCAGGGCTTTCACTTGCGCTACCCTTAATGGATTCTCTGGCATCAACCGTATCTACCTTCAAACCGCCCGTTCGAATGGCCTTCATGTACATGCCTCATGGGGTCATCATGGACCAGTTTTGGCCGAAAAATCAGGAAAGCTTCCTCAAGTCACCCCCGCCAATCATCAAATCGCTGGAACCAGTCATGGAGCATTGCCTCATGATGAAGGGCATCTCGGGTGTCCCGACATCGCCTTTCAACGGAGCCCCGCATGCATTGGAATTATCGACCTGGCTCACCGCTAGATTACCCGATCCAAGCTCGCGCGGCCGTATCAACATTGCCATATCGGCCGACCAAATCATGGCCAATTACATAGGCGCCCACACTTTACTTCCATCACTCGAACTGGCAACCATGCCCCAGACCTGGAAGGAAAACCAGGAAGGCCTGCATGAGGGGTACTACAACCACTGCAGTTATCGTTCTCCCACTCAACCCGTCCCCGCCGAGATCGACCCTCGCAATGTTTTGAACCGCCTTTTCGGTAAGATTGGGGAGGAGGGCAAGGTTAGTCAGACCAACCCCCTCGACCGACAGATGCTTGACCGGGTTCTCGGCGGAGCAAGAAACCTGCGAAAGACTTTGGCCAAGACAGACCAGCAGAAACTTGACGAATACCTCGACAGCGTTCGCTCAGTGGAAAGACGCATCGCCGCCATCGAGTCCCGTCAGCAAGAGGCTGCCCTGGAGAATGCGGGCATACATCCGTCCCGAAGGCATGCAACTGACTCGGCTCCCATCGAAGTAAAGATTCCCGAGGGCGACAAGCGCAGTGAATATATGAAGGTTATGTGCGACTTAATCGTTCTCGCTTTTCAGACCGACACCACGCGTGTCAGCACCTACGTCGGTTCCCGTCCGAACGGTGCCTCCTACCCCGAACTTGGATTCACCAACCAACACCACTCCCAGACACATTACGGCAATGATCAGGAAAAAATTCGCAAAGTGGCGGCGATCAACAAGTTCAATGTGGACCAGTACGCTTATATGGTGAAAAAGATGCATGGCCTCAAGGAAGGCGAGGGTACTCTGCTCGACAACTGTATTATGATGTGGGGTTCTGGCTTGGAGGACGGCAATAAGCACCGAAGGGACAACCTTCCTTTCATTCTTGCAGGCAAAGGCGGTGGAGCTCTCAAACCCGGTCGATTCCTGACTGGTGTGAAGGGCAATCAGGGCGACCTCCTGACCACACTGCTCTCCTGTGTCGGAGTGCCCTTGGACAGACCAATAGGTATTGCCAATAAGCAGATTGCGCAAATCAAGGCCTGACTGTTAATTTGGCGTGCTACACGTATGGCTTCGGCAATAGGGACTTTGCCAATTGAAATACTTACATAAATCGCACTCTGGCAGTTGGAACTCCTCGGGGTTCATTATTACTCATCTTAAGTGCATCCCTACTTTGATCTGTTACCTGCTTCCCTTGTTCACCTTGGCATCATGCGCCAGTGCCACCGAACGCCCCAATATTGTTGTGCTAATGGCAGATGACTGGTCCTGGCCACATGCCGGGGCACTGGGCGATAAGACGGTGAAGACCCCGACCTTCGACCGTATGGTTAATGAGGGGGTTCTTTTTGAGCGGGCATTTGTAAGTTCGCCCTCCTGCACTCCCAGTCGTATGGCGATTGCCACCGGTCAATGGCATTGGCGTCTCGGGGAAGCTCAAAACCTGGGTGGTTCACTGGCCAAGGAGGTGCCAACCTATGCTGACTTACTGGCTAAGACAGGGTACCACACGGGATTCAGTCGTAAAGGTGCTTCGCCAAGCAAGCATACATATCGGGGGACCGATCCATTCGGTCAGCGCTTTAAGGATTTCGAAGCCTTTTTATCGGCGCGGAAGAAAGATACGCCTTTTTGCTTTTGGTACGGTAGTGGCGCCCCCCACCGCCCTTACTTTCTCAACAGTGGCAAAACCAGCGGATTGAATACAGAGAATCTAGTCTTGCCACCTGGTCTTCCTGACCACTCAATTGTCCGGAATGACCTTCTGGACTATTACGCCACAGTTCAAGTTTTTGACCTTGAAGCAAGCACCATCCTCGATCTGTTAAAAAAAGCTGGAGAACTGGAAAATACCCTGATCGTTATGAGCGGGGACAACGGTATGCCCTTCCCCCGGGCCAAGGCCACCCTCTATGATACTGGAACGCGCGTACCCCTGGTTGTTCGCTGGGGGAAACAGATCAAAGGAGGACGTAAAGTCATTGACTTCGTCAGTCTATGCGATCTGGCCCCTACTTTTTTAGAGGCAGCCGGGGTTGCCCCACCCAAGGCAATGACCGGTCGGTCCCTCTTTGCTCAGTTTAAATCCCAACGATCGGGCCATATCAAGGCATCCCGCGATCACGTTCTCACTGGAATGTCCCGCCATTGCTTCCCTTATCCCAGGAAAGCCCTGCGGACGGATCGATATCTCTACGTCCAAAACAAGAATCCGGAGAACTGGGTGACCGGGAGGAGAAAAGGACCTCCCCAAACCTTCGACTTCTCGCGCCGCCATTGGCCCAAGGGAGCCGAGGCCTTTTGCTTCAACGTCGACCCTTCACCCACTAAACAGTATATGCTGACTCATCCTGACAATCCCCTCGTTCGGTCATGTTGGGGTCAGGCTTTCGGTCCGTATCCACGTGAGGAACTATACGACCTAAAGAAAGATCCCGGCCAACTCAATAATCTGGTTCAAGCCCAAAAGTATTCCGATGCATTGCGTGCCTTGCGATCAAGGATGGATTATTTATGGGCCAAATCATTTACTCAAGACAATCACTTTTAGGAAGTGCTGATTGTACTTGGTGAATGCTTGCCTCGCAATTGCCGATTCACGATTGTGAATCCTATTTTTAGTGAAAGAGATTCAAAAAATGAATAGTCGATCAAATTACCTACTCCTGATGGCATTTACCTTTCTTGCCCTCAGTTTCTTCCCTTTATTGGTTATATCCAAACAGGATCACCCCAATGTTTTATTCTTGGCTGTGGATGACATGAACGACTGGATCGGTTGCATGGGTAAAACACCCAGAGCCATTACCCCGAACATCGACAAACTGGCCGCCCGTGGTGTCAGCTTTACTAACGCCCATACCGCCGGTGTCTTCTGTGCCCCCAGTCGGGCCGCCATCTTTTCCGGTCAGTTCGCCTCCACGACCGGATGCTATCAGAGCGCCAACTACTTTGTTGCTCATCCCGAGATCGAATCCCTCCAGACCAGCTTCGCCAAGGCAGGCTACTCGACTTTAGGAGCGGGTAAACTTTTTCATCACCCCGCTGGTGCGATCGACGTACGCGACTGGACCCACTTCTTTCTTCGCAACCCCGAACAAAGGGAAACAGGGTGGCCAATGAATTCCTGGAGCGCGGAAACGCCCTTCCCAAAAACCTTCCCTTCAAGCATCTACAACCGGGGGCAGGAAATCACAGGCGGACTCTTCCTCGAATGGGCCGGTATTCCCAACAATAAAGAAGCGGATATGGCCGACACCAAGCGGGCAAACTGGGCAGTTCAACAATTGAAGAAGAAACACGACAAACCTTTTTTTCTCGCGGTTGGTCTCTACGCTCCCCACTACCCAAACTACTGTCCGCAGAAGTATTTTGATCTCTACGACCCAGCAAAAATCGAACTTCCGCCGATCAAGGAAGATGACTTGGCAGATCTTCCGGAAAAAATCCGCAAGATGAAAACCAACCGTTCCCGTATCGTCCAGAAACTTAAATCCCTGGACGCATGGGATGATGCCATTCATGGCTACCTCGCAAACATCAGTTATGCTGATGCCATGATTGGTCGCGTCCTCAACGCCCTTCAAGCAAGTTCCTATGCGGAAAATACCATCGTTGTTCTCTGGAGCGACCATGGCTATCACCTGGGAGAAAAAGGTGACTGGGGAAAGCATACCCTATGGGAAAGAACTTCCAACGTCCCCTTCATCTGGTCGGGGCCCGGAGTGGCCGAAAACAAGACGACCGATGTCACCGTAAGTCTGATCGACATGTATCCGACCTTACAGGAAATGTGCGGACTTCCCAAAACTAAACAAAAACTGGAAGGCACCTCCATTGCCTCCACTTTGGCGACTCCGGACAAGGCTAAAGACCGCACCGTTTTCCTCCCTCATATGCATCCGGGAGAATATGCGATCATCAATCGTGATTGGCGCTACATTCGTTACGCAGAGGATGGAGAAGAGCTCTACGACGTTAAAAAGGATCCGAATGAATGGAACAATCTAGCAGGAGAGGACAAGTACGCAAAAACGAAGGCCCAGTTGGCGTCCCTTGCTCCTAAAAAGTTTGCCCCTCAAGCCAAGAAGCTCAACGCCAAGCGAGACCTGTTCGTCAAGGATGGTTCCTACCAGTGGATTGAGGGCAAAGGAAACCTGCAGAAAACCAAAGTCTACCGGCCAAGCATAACGCCTTTGGATTCTTCAAAATCGTCCAGGACAAAAAGAAAGAACATTCTCTTCGTTGTCTGCGATGATCTGAATACGCATATTTCCACGTCGGGATACGAACCTATCAACACCCCCAACCTATCCAAGTTCGCCAAGGAATCGATCACTTTCAACCGGGCCTTTTGTCAATATCCGGTATGTGGTCCCTCGAGGGCTTCTTTTATCAGTGGCTTATATCCTCAAAGCACGGGGGTGCTTAACAATACATTTGACATCCGGGAAACCCGCCCTGGTACCGTTTCAATGCCCCAATTTTTCAAGGAGAACGGATACTGGACGGCAGGGGTGGGCAAGGTCTTTCACAACGCAAAAAGCGATCATGGTGAGATTGCATGGGATGAAAATCTTCGTTTCGAAAATGACGAACTAGAAGTGGTGCGAAAAGCCCGCGAGAAGTTCGAGGCCGAACACGGTTCCATCGAGAAAAACCCAAACCGGAAAAAATGGAAAGAGCTCAAAAAACGTGTTTCCGCAAAGCTCGGTGCCCAGACTCCTCCAGGCAAAGGGCGAAGCGGGTTGACCGATGCCCAGCACAAGGACGGAAAGAACGCCAGACAAGTACTCCGTTGGATTGAAGGCAAGACCTACGGTGAAAAGCCCTTTTTTATCGCCCTGGGTTTACAAAAGCCTCATGTTCCCTTCCTCGCTCCCGACAAGTATTTCGATCTTTACCCCTTCGACAAGATCACCTACAAAACTGACATACCCAACATGTGGGATTTCCTTCCCCAGTCAGCACTCTCCAAACGCTATGAGGCCTTCGGTTTCGAATTCGCAAAGGAGAATAATCCACTGCGGAAAGAATATATGCAGGCTTACCATGCCTGTGTCAGTTTCATCGACGCGCAACTCGGGTTGGTTCTCGACGGACTCAAGAAGAACGGACTGTGGGAAGACACGATCATCGTATTCACATCCGACCACGGGTACCACCTTGGGGATCACTTTATCTGGGGCAAGGTCACTCTTTTTGATATTGGGGCCAAGGTTCCCTTCATTGTTCGTGCTCCTGGATTATCGAAGGCCGGGAGCAACTCGGAAGCTATGGTTGAGTTGATCGATATCTACCCCACTCTAGCCGATCTGGCGGGTTTGAAACCACCTGGTCATTTACAGGGTATATCCCTGCGCCCATTACTAGGAAACCCCGATAGGATGGGAAAAAAGAAATATGCCTACAGTGTCGTCACCCGTGGACCCAAGCTCGGCTACGCTCTGCGCAACCAGAACTGGCGATATGGAAAATGGCCGGATGGAGAGGAACTCTATAATCTCCGAAACGACCCAGAAGAAAAACGCAACCTTGCCTCCCAGATTCATTTAACCGAACGGTTGAAGGAATTTCGCGCAACTCTTGCCACTAAGCAGATTAAAGCTGCGTCATCCAAACACTCGACTACCGCACCGCACCATCTTAATAATTGATGGCGCACGACTAACAAATAGCCCTCTTTGCCCAGCAGGAAAATTTTGCTTTTGCAGTTTTAGAGGCGAAGTCTTTCTTGGGCGAAGTCCTTCGTTGCAAATTTCCTTATACAACGATTTTGAATGGCTTCAAAATAAGATTAATAGTGCAATTCAAGGGATATATAAATATCCTGATAGCCACTTTCATTAAATGAAATACCTGTTCCAAATCCAAGACTTTCATTCAGTGCAAAAACCTGATTTATCCCATAAAAGAAACCATCTTTGACCTCACCAAATATATTTGATTTGTAGGTTAAATCAGAATCAGTTGCATCAGAATAGCCGAGGGTGAAGCCTAGTTGAAAACGATTATTTAAAGCATAGTTGATGTCTATCTTGGGTGTTAGAAACCAAGCTTCATAATCCAGACCATTTTCATAGGATTGTTGATGAGACAATTGAAGTCCTGCAATCAGGTGGACGTTCTCACGAATTTTGAAAATGGACGCAACTCCTGCATGAATGCCCAGTATTGACATGTCCCCAACAGGTGTATCGTTGGTTAACGCATTTGTTATCCCTATGCTTGCAATACCTTTATTTGAGAATTCCGTGGAAAAAGATATGCCAATACCGGTTGTGTCTACCCCCTTTAATCCAGCACCATCTTCACTCATCGAAATCCCACTGGTCAGGGAATTATAATCAAGGACAACTTCACCTTCCACAGATTTTAAACAAACAAAGAAAATCGAAAAAAGGGCTGTAACTATTGATATATTTTTCATGGTCTAATAATCTTGGGTCTTTGTTGCAGAAGGATCTTTCAAATGGTTGGTGGATTTGCTTTGCACTTTCAAGGTTGCAGGAAATCTGTCAAACATTTTGTATGCGGCACAAAATCGGTTGGCCATTATTTGGGTTTGGCTTGGTTTGAAATGTGCCGGAGTAGTATACTGAAGGCAGGATCAGCCATTCCGCCATGATTGAAGCCCTGAAGTTCATAAAGCTTGGATGACTTGTGCTTGGCGACCTTCATCATTCGCCAGAAGTAGGCATTTTCCTCATAGCGTCCCAGCATCTCCAGTTCGCGATCTCCGGTAATCAGGATGAGTGGAGGGCAGTCGGGGCGGACATGGTAGAGTGGGGCAAAACGATCAATGATGGCTTGTTCTCCAAGTATACCACGTTCCTGCCTTGGTGTAAAATGGGTTATGGTATGGCCACTGAAGGGAATCAGACCGGCGATGTGGTTGGCATCGATATCGTGCTTGGCAAGGTAGTGTTTATCCAGTCCCACCATGCTTGTGAGGTAACCACCTGCGGAATGCCCGGATACAAAGATGCGGTCGGGGTTTCCCCCGTACCTGCTGATGTTTTTGAATGTCCATGCTACTGCTGCAGCTGCATCTTCAATGTAGATGGGGCATTTTACCTTTGGGAAGAGCCTGTAGTTTGCAGCCACGACAGCGTGCCCCTTCTCCTTCAGTTGTCGGGGAACTGACTTATTTCCAGCGCGGAGACCTCCACCATGAAACCAGACGATGGTGGCGAATTCTTTCATTTTATTAGGATGATAGACATCCAGCCTGCATCTTTCCGCAATATAGGCGTCCGATTCCGACTCGGTGGCATCCCGGTAGAGAATATTCTCCTCTGTCGTGTAGTTTGTTAATTTGTCGGGTGCTCCAGATGTCAGGAGGGGCAGAAAAAACAGGGTCAGAAGCCCTGGGTGAAGTTTCATCTGATAAGGAATTGAATGTGGATGAATCGGGTAATTACCCGGTGATTTTTACTGAAGGGTGTCCCTCGTTGAGGTCAACTCTCTCCGGTCTGCCCTTGTGCATGTAGACAACCTTGGTGTGGTCGAGCCCCATCAATGTAAGGATTGTGGCATGAATGTCATGTACATGCAGTCGGTCCTCGGTGGCGAAAAGACCGAGTTCATCGGTCGCTCCAATAGTCTGGCCTCCCTTGACGCCACCACCGGCCATCCACATCGTGAACCCGGTTGGGTTGTGGTCGCGGCCATCTCCCTTTTCACTCATGGGGGTACGACCGAACTCGCCGCCCCAGATAACCAGGGTCTCGTCGAGCAGGCCACGCTGTTTTAAGTCGGTAATCAAGCCAACGATCGGATGATCGACCTGCGCGCAGAGCTTTGAGTGGTTTTTCTCCATGCCGGAATGGCTGTCCCACTTGCTTCCTGCTCCATGGTAAAGTTGGATGAACCGGACACCGCGCTCGACCAGTCTTCTTGCCATGAGGCATTGGCGTCCGTAAATCTGTGTGGACTCGTTGTCGAGGCCGTAGAGGCTGCGTGTAGCCTCGGTTTCCCTTGATATATCGACAGCCTCCGGGGCTTCCGCCTGCATACGGTAGGCCAGTTCGTAGCTGTGGATTCGTGCTTCAAGCTCGGTGTTGGATTCCCGCCCCCTGGAGTGTCGGCTGTTCAACTTGTTCAGGAGGGCGAGTTTTTGCCTGTGGCGGGCAGGACTTACATCACTTGGGATGTTGAGATTTGCGATGGGTTCCTTCCCCTGTTCAAGCAGAACCCCCTGGTAGCCTGCGGGCATGAATCCCGACCCCCAGCAACGCACACCATTAACGATGGCCGTCTTAGAATCCTTCAGTACGACGAAACCCGGTAGGTTCTGGTTCTCCGTCCCGATGCCATAGGAGGCCCAAGCCCCAAGGGAGGGACGGCCTCCAAAGACTGATCCAGTGTTCATCTGGCAGACGCCACCGGCATGATTGATTCCATCGGACACGCAGCTCCGGATGACGCACAGGTCATCCGCTATCGCGGAGTGCCGGGGGAGCCAGTCGGAAATCCATAGTCCGCCCTGTCCGTGTTGCTTCCATTTTCTCTTGGATGCGAGCAACGGGGAGTTGACCTCGCCCATGGCTGTTACCGGACGCTTGAAGCTGTCCGGAAGCCTTTGTCCGGCAAGATTGTTGAGCAGTGGTTTGGGATCGAAAAGGTCAATGTGACTGGGTCCGCCCTCCATAAAGAGCCAGATCACGCTTTTGGTCTGGCCGAGCCGATGGGGAATCCTGGCTGCAACCGGATTTGCAGAGGTCGCCCGCAACATGCGTTCCCCGGTCAGGGCGGAGAGTGCGACTGCGCCAAATCCCGCCCCTGCGCTCTGGAGGAAATCTCTTCGACTTGTTGGGATATCAATGTTCTGGCAGGCCATATTCAACAATCAATGAAGGTAAAGGAACTCATTGGAGTTCAGGAGTACATGACATAAATCTGTCAATGCCAGGAGTTTGGGTGAGGGAGGTTTGGGAACCGGGGCAATGGTTTTATGCCATGCTGCATCTACTGCCGGATGTTTGCCATTGTCCTTGTTGAATATCCAGTCCAGGGAGCGGGTAAGTTGGATTTCAGGATGGGAAATTATCAACTGTTCGGGTTCAAGGGCTTGTGGCGTGATGATGAGACGGGCGATCTGCCCATCCCACAAGTGGCCATTCTGGTCCCGTCCGCCTACCAGGAGTCGTGAGGCAGGGTTCTGGAGGTTGTTTGCGATCTGGAAGTCGGTCGAGGCTGTCTGTATTTCGGTTCCTTTTCTGGACAGATCCTTGTAATAGAACATGGCCGTACTTTTTCCATTCTCATGTGTCCGGATACTTGCGGCAAGGTAGCCTGGCCTGCCGGTTGGAATCCGCAGGTTGGAGGGCACAACCTCGTAAACGGTGCTGCCACCGCTGTTTTTGCCAATGAGCTGAAGTATGAAATTGCGGGGCTGGTAACGGGATTTTACGCTGGTTACGCCGAAGGTCCACCCAGCGGAACTGTTGCTTCCATTCCAGCGTGAGACCAATGTGTTAACACTGGCATCCAGATGGGTGACATCCAGACTCGCAACAGCCTCGATGGTGAATGAATCTGAATCGAGCATCGGCGTCTGCCATTGCAACTGCTGGAATCGGCTTCCCGGTTGAAGCCAGAGCGCGTTTTGCCCGAGCCCGAGTTCCTTCACCTCCCCAAAGTGCTGGGTGATGGGTCGGTACCCGTTCTCATCCGGATACTTTTCAGGAGCCTTTGTCTTTTTCGTTTCAATCAATGTTGGCTGTGCTACCAGAAATGCAAGGGCTTCAGCCTGTTCCTGACTGTCAGGTTTCCTTCCATAAACCTGCTGATAGGCGAGCTCGGTGATCATCAGGTTGTCTGCTGGTTTTTCCTTGAGGATTCTGGAGGCGAGGGCGCGGGCACGCAGGAGAGGCCACTCATTGTTGATAAGCAGGAGTGACTGTGTGGGCGTGGTGGTTTGTGTGCGGTTTGGCGCGGAGTCGAAGCCGGAAGGGGCATCGAAGCATTGCAGGACTTTGTCAGGTGTGTTGCGACGCTTTTTTACATAAACACTACGGACAGGAACCTTCCCGTCCTCGGAGGGACCACCTTGCTTGTCACGGAGTTCACCGGAAATCGAAAGCATGGCATCACGAACCTGTTCAGCTGAGAGGCGCTGTGGTTCAAAGCGCCAGAGCAGACGATTTCCGGGATCAACGACAGAGGCATGGTTGTGGGGTTCCTTTCGGGCGCTTTGACGGTAGGTGTCGCTTTTCATGATGAGCTTGTGCAGGGACTTGAATTTCCATCCATCTCGGATGAACCTTGTGGTCAACCAGTCAAGGAGCTCAGGGTGACTTGGCTTTTCACCAAGAGTCCCGAAGTCATTGCTGGTTGGGACAATTCCTCTACCAAAGTGATACTGCCAGATGCGGTTGACGATCACACGGGTGCTTAACGAATTTTCCGGGCGGGTTATCCACTTCGCCAATTCAGTCCGTCGTCCTGTGGAAGTTGAAGTTGGCATAATTGTTGGCCGTCGTTGGTTCAGGATTGATAGGTATGCGGGTTGTATCTCCTTTGTGCCGGATCGTGTCGTGATGTGAGTGCCTGCTGGGTTTTGACTGATATCAACAGAGATGAATGCATCCGGTAAATCGGGGCGTGACTTCTCCATTTCCAACATTTCCTTACGGAGTTCCCTGTACTCGGCGAGCAACTTTTCATTGTCCTTTAACTTGTCTTCAACCTTGTTCTTGCGCCGCGCGTTTTGAACCTGTCGCTCGACGAGTTGGGCAAGCTGTTCCTCATTTGTTGTTCGCAGGGAAGGTGGTTTGCGATAGATGGCCTGTACGTCTTCAGGAAACTGATTTATTGTATGAGTGTCCTTTTCCTTGTGGGTTTGCATCGTGATATGATCCAGACGATTGCGAATTGATTCTGATTTTTTGTTCCAGCGGGCAAGTTCAGCGAACTGGACCTTGGTGCCAAGCTTCCGGTTTTCCGGCCACCAGACGCTGGATAGGAAGGCTAGCAGACCATAGTAGTCCTTCTGAAGAATAGGATCAAATTTATGGTCATGGCAACGAGCACAACCGATTCCGATACCAAGGAAAACCTCGCCGGTTATATTTGTGATCTCGTTTAAAATCAGATCCCACTGCATGCGTGCGTCACGCTGATTCCTTTCATAGACACCATGGCGTAGAAAAGCAGTGGCAATCAGCTTCCCCGGGTCGTCGTAGGCAAATTCATCTGCGGCGAGTTGCTCCCTGACGAATTCATTGTATGGCTTGTCCTCATTCAGGGATTGGATCACATAGTCACGATACATGTAAGCCGTAGGCCGGAAGTCATCTGCACGGTACCCATCGGTCTCTGCATAGCGTACCACATCCAACCAGTGCGTGGCCCACCGTTCGCCGTAGCGAGGTGAATCGAGAAGTTCATCCACCAGGTTGGAATATGCGATAGCCGGGTTTTCACGTGATGCTTGAGCAAATGCATCAATCTGCTTGGGCGTGGGAGGGAGACCATGCAGATCAAAGAAGACCCTCCTGAGAAGCTCATGCGTGGAGGCCTCGGGAGCTGGTTTAAGTTTGGAAGCGACAAGCTTGTGGTGAATGAAATGATCGATTTCATTGTGCCCCCAGTTTTCCCCGGCATCAGGAATATTCGGCTTTTTTACTGGTTGTATAGCCCACCATGATTGATCTTCCTTGGAGAACGAATGTGCTTTTTCTTCTGCGGTTAGTAGCCAGGATTTTGTAAGTAGAAAACAAATTATTGGTATTCGCGTTTTCATACTGAGCTATGCCGAAAATAGGGACACTGAGAAATAAATACTACACTATTCTTATTCTCAATGAAGAAGAATTTGGGTCGAAAATTTTAATTTTGGATCATGTTCCTGTCTGAAGCCTGTAATGATTATATTCAGATAAGCCTCCATGGATAATAAATTGGTTTAATCCTAAAATTGCCCATTAATTTTTACTATTTACTGAAATTGATTGCGATGCCCGATAGCATTGTTAGCTAGTTATTTCATATGCGTCATAAACCGATAAAACCCAAGCTTTTTAGCACCAACCGGTCCCGTCTGATTGAATTAATGGAGCCTGATTCGCTGGCTGTCATTAACGCTAATGACATACTGCCAACCAGCGCGGATGGGACATTGCCTATGCAGCCCAATCCCGACCTCTTTTATCTTTCCGGAATCGAGCAGGAGGAGAGCGTGCTATTGCTGTTCCCGGATGCAACAGATCCCAAGAACAGAGAAATCCTATTCCTTCGTAAACCCAGTGAACACCTCAAGATATGGGAGGGGCATAAACATAGCAAGGCGTTGGCGACCAAGATATCTGGCATTGCCAATGTGCAGTGGCTTTCTGACTTCCCCGGCATGTTTCGTCTCTTGATGTGTGAAGCGTAATCCGCCTACCTAAACAGTAATGAACACGGTAGGGCTGTTGTTGAGGTCGAGACCCGCGATATGCGTTTTGCCCGTGAGTGCCGTCATAATTTTCCTCTCCATAATTTTCGTCGACTTGCACCGCTCCTGCACCGCATTCGCGTTGTAAAGACACCAATGGAGTTGGATTTACTCCGGAAAGCAGCAGAAATTACTGACAAAGGATTTCGCCGAATACTGGAGTTTGTAAAACCCGGTGTCACTGAGTATGAGGTCGAGGCTGAACTGATCCATGAATATACCCGCAACCGGGGTGCCTTTGCCTACAACCCTATCATTGCTACCGGCAAGAATGCCTGTATTCTGCATTATCTTGAAAATGATCAGACCTGCAGGAAAGGTCAGTTGTTGCTTATGGATGTGGCATCAAGCTATGCCAACTATAATGCTGATCTTACACGTACCATCCCTGTCAGCGGAAAGTTTTCTCGCCGACAAAAAGAGGTATACAACGCGGTACTTCGAGTAATGCGGGCCTGCATAGATGGAGCGACCATTGGCAAGAAGCATAGCGATTGGCAGAAGGAGTCCCAACTCATGATGAATGAGGAATTGCTGGAACTCGGCCTTATTACATCCAAGGACATCAAGAAGCAGGCCCCCGATAATATGGCCTGTCGCAAATACTTCATGCACGGTCTGGGTCATCCGCTGGGTCTTGATGTCCATGATGTAGCCCGCACACAGGATACATTTGATGAGGGTTGGGTCCTTACTGTTGAGCCTGGTATATATATCCCGGAGGAAGGTTTTGGTGTTCGTCTTGAGGATGATATCCTTGTTACTTCAGACGGGCCAATTAATTTCATGGAGACCACCCCGGTTGAGCCGGAGGAAATTGAGGAACTGATGAACAGTTGATCGTTACAAAGTGAGAATGGTCATTCCGTTGCCAATTGGTATTAATCTAATTTTTAATCCGTGCTGAAGTCATGCTTGTTTAGCCCTCGGGGTTCACATTAGAATCTTATTATGTTTTGATCATTGACCTGGTTGATCCCAACCTCACTTTTCCTTCCTCT
>JABJCN010000020.1 GCA_018668635.1 Opitutia bacterium | reverse complement strand
TTGGAACCCGACTCCCCCGAGCCATTGTTCCATGATCATGTTCATTTCACACTGGCCGGAAACCGTACCCTGGCCGGGCTGCTCCTTAAGGCCATAATGGAGCGGGAGAAAATTGACTTCAAACCGCCAACAATAAACCCAACGCTGGGTTTCACCAAGTTCGACAGGCAGTCCATCCTAAAGATCATGCGGGGGAGATTGAGCCGGGCACCTTTCCTGAAGCAGGCTCGGAACGGTCTTTCCCCACAAAATCTGGATGCCCGAATAAAGGAACTTGCACCCCGTTCACCCGAGGATCTCCAGACTATCGCCAGGCAATATCTCGTGGCCATCGAAGCCCACCCGAATGACCCTGCAATCCGCTTGAATTACTCCACCTTCCTGCTCAGCCACAATCAGGCTGAAACCGCCAAGGCTCATTGCCGAGAGGCGATCACTCTCTCACCGTGGAATCCTTCCCCGCACTATACACTCGGGCTTGCGTTGGCCGGGACAAACAGCCCGACTTCCGCCCGGAAACACCTGGAGACGGCCTTGGCACTGCATCCGACGCACCACCTCTCCCACGCATTGCTGGGGAACCTGCTCGCCATCAACGAACCCGTAAAAGCTCTTGAGCATCTTCAACTCTCGCTCAGAATCGAGCCTGATGACGCCCGCACCCTGCTGACACTGGCAAACCTCCGACTCGCCTCAACTGAGACGGACCTGCGCGATCCCGTGGATGCCTTCAACCTGGCCCTACGGGCCTGCAGGGTCTCAGACTATGCGAACCCCGCCGCAGTGGGCATGCTCATCGAGGCAGCCAGGCAATCCGGCCGAAAAACAGAAGCCAGGGCGGCGATTGAGACTGCCATCCCAAAGGCAACCGATCCGACTCAGAAGGCAGGTCTCCAGCAGGCGCTGGAGGGGCTTTAGTTGGATAGCAACCCTAATCGGACTTCGTCTTATCCCAAAAGGTGACGGCAAAAATCACGGCCACCGCAATCGCAAGAATTGAAGGAAAGGTCCAGAAGACTTTCCAATTGACCATAGCATCCTGAACCAAGGTACCCTCGACAACTGGCTTTTCGGCAAGAAACATCTTACCAAATGATTCCCAGAACCCAAAAGCTGGAGTCTCAATTGCAGCAGTAAGTTCATCGGAGCTATTTTTAACCGCTTCAAACTTTGCCCCGGCAATCTTGTAACCAAAAAACATGCCGACTCCCTGGGTGAAGAATACCAAAAGAGACTGAACCTGACTCCGAACTTCCTTGGGGGCCTTCTTATCCGCGTACATGAAACCCGTGACAAAGAAAAAATCGTAACAGATGCCATGGAGAACGACTCCAAGGAGAACCATCCAGACAACCTGGTCCGGTGCACCAAATGCAAACAAAAGATAACGAGCGACCCAGGCAAGCATGCCAATCAGGATCATTATTTTCACACCGTATTTCCTAAAGAAAAAAGGAACAAGCAGCATGAAGAAAATCTCCGACACCTGGCCGAGAGCCATGGTGGACGCCGGCGCCTGAAACCCTATCTGGGGTAGATAAACTGCTGTGTATGCAAAGTAATAAGCAAGGGGCACACAAATCAAGGCCGAGCAGATAATAAATACAAGGAACGGCCGGTTCCCCAGCATTTTGAAGGCATCAAACATCAATAAAGTACCGATATTAACCGGCCTACCCTTGGCTGGAGGTGGTGTCTTCGGCATAAAAAAACAAAGCACACCCAAGGAAATTGCGGATACGGCCCCAAGGGTGAAAATCTGTGGACTACTCGACATGGCAAAACCACCAACGACCAAACCTGCCACAATCCATCCAATTGTTCCCCATACACGAAGAGCAGGAAACTTGTTGCGATCATCAATATTTGAGAATGCCACAGTATTGCTAAGGGCAAGGGTCGGCATGTAGCAAAGCATGTGCAGCGTGATGATCCAGCTCAGTCGATCTCCCTGACCATTGGCTATAAAAGATGGCGCCAAGAGCAAAAGTCCGCCCCCAATGATGTGTAATACCCCCATGGTTTTCTCACAGTTGAAAAACCGGTCGGAAATCAAACCCATGAACAAAGGCGCAATTATAGCGGCAATTGGCACGGCAGCGTAAGCGCCGCCGATTACATCGCTCATTCCGTTACTGGAAAGGGCAAGACCCAGAGTGGTGAACCAAGTCCCCCAGACAAAAAGCTGAAGGAACATCATGACGCTAAGGCGGATATTCGTGTTCATAAAAAATGATAACGTACGGGTTACTTGTCGGAGTTAGCTGTAAAAATGTCTAAAGGTCAACACGGCACTCTCGCGCAATACTTTCTCGCTCGGCATCCACTATGGTGGCGCTGACAAGACTGCTGGCCAAGGTTGCCGTTGGTGGCTCGGTACCATTTTCAAGTGAGTCCATGAATTCGGTAATCTGGAGGTCATAGCCATTCTCATCGCCAACGGGTATGATTTCCGGGTCCTCACCTTCACGATAGAGCTTGAGGGTGTCCTCCGCATTGAGGTCATACTCGGCGGTGGCGTTCTCGAA
>JABJCN010000107.1 GCA_018668635.1 Opitutia bacterium | reverse complement strand
ATGCCGGCCAGATTCCTCCTTCACGCATCCCGCGTCGAGGGAGATCAAAAAGAAAATCCAGGGAAAGCGCTGGAGAAGCCTTGTATATCAAGTACCCTACAATGAGCAGGAGTGGCAACACCATAGCCATCGTCATCAAAACGATGACAAACTTGGCATAATTCTCCCAAAGCAGCTTTTTCTCGACCAAAGCGGTCTGGGTAAAGCGAGAGTTATCGTAAGGATTTTTGGGTTCGCCGTATTGATTCTTACCAGCGTCACTGCCTTTGCATGCCCATACAATTACAAGTATCGTGCCAATACATGGGATGAGTTGCACAAGCTGCATCCAACCGCTTCTATTTGTGTCATGGAGTCTTCTTGCTGTAACAGCCAAAGTTGGAAGTAATGTTGCCAGAAAATAAATGCCTGACAATAGCCCGATTTCCATCTCGGGAATAAAATTGCCCATCATAACATCAATAAATCCGAGAATAAGGTAAGGAATGAGGTTGAATAAAGCAAACATCCAATACTCAGATAGGCTCGCCCTGCCGCGGAAAGTTGCGTATTTCCTTAATACATTAAAATAGTAACTCATACAATCTCGATCTCTTTTTGCTGGTCGCTCACTTGCTCTTTATTCCCTTAACAACGAGGTCCGCAGTCAAATTCACCGCAAATGTAATGGAGAAAAGAAGGATCCCGACAACAAAGAGTATCTGGTAATGTTCGGAGCCGCGTGCGGTTTCACCCAATTCTGCGGCAATGGTGGCAGTCAATGTGCGCACCGAATCCAGAGTGTGAAAAAAGGGAAATTCGCCATCAAATGGAATATTCACAGCATGGCCGGTAGCCATCAATACGGCCATGGTTTCACCAACGGCCCGCCCGATTCCCAGAAGCACTGCCGCCAGCAAACCATTCTTGGCGGCGGGTAGCAATACCCTGTAGACCATCTGCCAACGAGTTACCCCAAGCCCGGTGGCAGCCTCGCGGTAGGAATCCGGGACTGCCTTTAGTGCATCTTCACTAATGGAAACAATGATGGGCACGCTCATCAGTGCGAGTATTATGGCTCCATTTAGAACGTTCAGTCCAATGGGCGCATCAAAAAGTTTCATGATTAACTCATTCATGATCGTCAACCCGATGAAGCCCCAAACCACCGATGGGATGGCAGCCAAAAGTTCGATGATGATTTTCAAGCCTTCCCTAAGTCTTGGCCCACAGAACTCAGAAATAAAAATAGCTGCGCCCAAGCCAAACGGGACGGCAATAGCCATGGACAATATAGTCACACTGGCTGTCCCGGTGATGAGTGCAAACACCCCGAAGCGTGGGTTCGTTTCAGAGGCAGGATACCATTCCTTGGTCGTCAGGAACTTCCAGAAATCAAATTCTCCTCCCAGAAGGAGTCCCTTCCCCTCCCAGAATACAAAACCGAAGATAGCAAAGACGAAAATAACTGCACTAATCCCGCAAAGACGAATTACAAACTCGATTACTTTTTCCATGAGTGGGATACCTTGGCTTTTATTGCTGATTGAGAAAAGGAAGACACACAGGAATGGTCATGTAGGAAATGAAGAGCGTCACTCTTCCCTTAACAACCAAGATTTTATTGGGTGACAGGGATGTAACCATTATCCACGACGACCTTCTGGCCGTCCGCCCCCAGACACCATTCAAGGTAGGTTTTAACAGCTCCCTCTGGTGTCCCCAACGTATACATAAAGAGAGGTCGAGCAATCGGATATTTCTTACTCATGGCATTTTCCATGCTGGGCTTATAGGCTTCTGCTCCATCTTTTTGGGAAACCGTAAGCATCTTGACATGGTCAGTTGCATACCCCATCCCGCTGTAGCCGATTGCTGAGGGTGTTTTCCCCACCAATTCCACTACGTCTTTTGAACCATGAAGATCGAGAGAGCCTTGCTTAAATTCCTTCCCTTTGGCGAGCACGGTTTCCTTAAAATATACATAGGTGCCAGAGTTGGATTGTCTGCTTATCCGAATAATTTCATCCTTGTCCCCAGGCGCCTCAATGCCGAGTTGGGACCATTT
>JABJCN010000158.1 GCA_018668635.1 Opitutia bacterium | reverse complement strand
CGTAGTGAAGGCATTTCCTGATGATGTTTGTCTCGTTCTTAAGAGTGCCCAGGGTGGACAACCAATCCGCCGCTGGTACAAGGACTGGAAGCCTGCCAACGGAGAGGGCCCGAAAGCGGATGGCCTGCTTTACGACAAGTTGATGCAAGTGGTGAAAAGGGGAGTTGGAGACAAGAAGTATGATACGGTCACCTTTGTCTGGATGCAGGGTGAGCGCGATGCCAAGGAAAGACACGGAGAAGTTTATGAGAAGAGCTTTGCCGGTCTGGTTACCCAGTTAAGCAAGGATTTGGGCCGCGATGATGTCAATTTTGTCATTGGTCGCCTCAGTGATTGCCTCAACAAGAACCCCGGCAAATCACACTGGATGGAGGTGAGGGCCGCCCAGGTTGCCGTGGCCGAGAAAAGCCCACGGGGGGCATGGGTCGATACTGATGATCTCAATGGACCGAAAGATGGTCTTCACTACAACAAGGAAGGCTATGTTGAACTTGGCAAACGTTTTGCCGAGGCTGCCATTGCACTGGTCAACAAGTCCAACAAATGAACCCACTCAAGAATATGAATCGATTTATCCTGCCTATCCTCAGCCTCATTATTTGCTCCAGTTTCCTTAATGCAGACAAAAAGGCATCCCTGAAATTTCACGACCCGGTCAGCAAGGATGTCGAGGGTTGGACCATCAAGGTGGACCCACGCCTGCTTGAGTCAGAAAACGCAGAACTGGGCAAGGCCTGTTTTACGGCCCTGGCCAACCACCTGCAGCGCATCAAGTACATCCTTCCCAAGGAGAAGGTCGCCGAATTGCAGAAGCTACCCATTGCACTCGATCTGGACCATCGCCTGGGCAACATGCAATACCATCCCGCCCGGGGTTGGTTGATGGCGAACCGGCATGACCCCCGACTTGAAAAGCATGTCCATATCCCCCGTGCCAAGGCGCTTATTAATCGACATACATGGGCCAAGCATCCCTATGTTGTTCTTCATGAACTGGCTCATGCCTACCACGACCAGGTGCTCAGTTTTAACAACAAGGAAATCATTGCCGCCTTCAATAACATGAAGTCAAAGGGGATCTACGAGAAGGTCCTCCTGTACACCGGCAACAAGGTGCGGCACTATGCCCTGAGCAACCACAAGGAATATTTCGCCGAGAGCACGGAGGCCTACCTTGGGGTCAATGACTTTTATCCGTTTACCCGCGCCGAGCTCAAGGAGCATGACCCGATGATGTTCAAGGTCATGGTCAAGGTCTGGGGGGAGGTCCGGTAACATCGGCCACCAGCCGAATTCCTGATCGAACGGGGCACTTATTGGCCATGCATCCCGACGATATACCGGTACCCACCGATGAGGAGCTTCGAGAAATGGATCGCGAGGTTGTTTTTATTCCATCCATAAATCCTTCTCCACAGGTCCTGAGCGCCAACCAGGTTCATCAGTACAATGAACTGGGTTACCTGATGCCTATCGAGGGGCTGGATGCATCTGAAGCCAATGATCTCCGCACCTATTTCGACGGTGTTTTGGATGCATTTCACAACCTTGGCCGGGACAGTTACTCCATCAGCACGGCACATCTTCGGTTTGCACGGATTTATAGGTTGCTGAGTCATCCTGCAATTGTTGGGCCGGTTGCCGATCTTCTCGGTCCCGACATTATTGGGTGGGGCGCTCATTTCTTTTGCAAGATGCCTCATGACGGGAAGCGTGTCCCCTGGCATCAGGATGCGATTTACTGGCCGATCACCCCGACGAGGACGGTCACCGTCTGGTTGGCCATTGATGACGCGGACCCGGGCAATGCCAACATGCGCTTTATTCCAGGGTCTCATGTCCATGGACCCATAGACTACGAGGTTATTGATGCCACCGATACGGTCCTCAACCTTGAAACGCAAAACCCGGAAAGTTACGGGGATTCGCCGGTGGATGTTGCCTTGCAGGCGGGACAGTTCTCGATGCATTGCGACCTGTTGCTGCATGGTTCCGAAGCCAATGAATCCGACCGTCGCCGCAGCGGGATTACCCTTCGATATGCTGCCGCCGGGGTGAAGGCTTTACATGATTGGCATCACAAGGGGATTGTGGTCAAAGGGGAGGATGTTGATAGCAACTGGGCCAACCCGCCCTGTCCGCCGGACTGATTGCCCGGCGCAGGGGAAGTTACTTTAAAGTTTGCGATCCTGCATGATTTTCATTTTATGAAAATGAATCCTTATTCCAGTTTCGCCCTTTTATATGTATTGGATTTCATTCAAGCCCCTTATGTTGTCCGGGGTGTTCCTTCTCGCTTTTTTATCGGGCGGGCTACGGGCCGTAGTGCGCCAGGGGGACCTTTCCCTATGGTTGCGTCTTGATGAAGAGTCGGGCACGACGGCGGCGGATGCCTCCGGTGCGGGCAATGAAGGCACGCTTGTCAAAATGGATGATGCCGACTGGGTGGATGGCAAGTTTGGGAAGGCACTTGATTTT
>JABJCN010000058.1 GCA_018668635.1 Opitutia bacterium | reverse complement strand
GCGGCATCAAGGTCGTTACCCAAGGAACGCCCCTTTGAGGAACGACTCTTCAAAGGCCCGGCTTATGGAAAGACCAAAAAGAAGGAACATCCGGGTGCAAGTGGTCAGGACTGGCCCACCTACCGTGGAACTGCAGCACGTGAAGGATACTCCGGTGGCCAGATCGCCCCGGACCTAGAGAAAGCATGGGAAATGGACCTTAATGGCCGGTTGAGTGCAGTGACCGTTGCAGAAGGAAAACTTTTCGTGGCCGAGATCGATGCCCATACCGTGCACGCCCTGGATGTATCGAACGGAAACAATGCTTGGAGCTTCACCGCCGGTGCCCGGGTTGATTCACCGCCCACAATTCACGATGGCGCCGTGATTTTCGGTTCCTGTGACGGGCATATCTATTGTCTTCGAGCCTCGGATGGTGTCCTTGCCTGGAAATTCCAGGCTGCGCCCAGTGATCTTCGGACGATGGCCTTTGAGCAACTGGAATCCATCTGGCCAGTCCACGGAAGCATCCTGGTACAAGAAGGTGTGGCCTATGCGGTGGCAGGAAGGTCCAACTTCCTGGATACCGGACTCCGCTTCTACAAGCTGGATCCACATACCGGGAAGGTTCTTGGCAGCAAAGTAATTGATAGCACCGACCCCACCAACGGCAAAGATATGCAGGATCGTCTACAGACACTCCAGATGGGCGTGGGCCTTTCTGACATCCTCTCAAGCGACGGCAAATCCGTATACATGCGATCACAGAGATTTGATCTCGAAGGTAATCGTATCGGCCTCGGGCCCCACTCTGGCAGTGCACCCGACCAGGGCTCGGTACAGTCTGGTGAAGGCCGCCACCTGTTTTCCCCAACCGGCTTCCTTGATGGCGACTGGTTTCATCGCAGCTACTGGGTTTATGGCAAGAGTTTCGCAGGGGGCCATAATGGGTACTATCAGGCTGGAAAATTCACCCCATCAGGCCGCATCCTGGCCTGCGATGGGGAGAATGTCTACGGCTTTGGTCGAAAACCACAGTACTACAAGTGGACCACAACCCTGGAGCACCAGCTTTTCTCGGCTGACAAGAATTTTTCATCCGGGCGAGCGGAAGGCTCACTCCCTGGCAAGGATGCTCGCCGGGGAGGCAAACCCGGAGCCGGTTCACAGGTCGCATTCCCTTTAGTAAAAACCCTTGACCCTACAGGCAAGCCACTGGCCGTGGAGGCCTGGGTAAAGGCGGAAAAACCATCCGGGGTCATCCTCGCCCGCGGCGGTCCCGCGAATGGCTTCGCACTGATTGTCCACCGAGGCAAACCCTGGTTCATGGTTCGATCTGATGATAAGCTTTACACCGTGACTGCGCGCTCAGCCATTATCGGCAAGTGGACGCACCTTGCCGGGATTCTCACCCCGGAGAAGGAATTGCAGCTCTACGTAAATGGTGAGCTTGCCTCCACAAAGGAAGAAGTGCCGTTCGTCACCAAGAACCCAATCCAACCCATGGAAATCGGCGTCGACGGGATAAGCCCTGTCGGTGAATACACCTCCCCCTTCCCCTTCACCGGGATCATCGACGAGGTGCGCCTTCATTACGGAACGTATACAGCAGATCAGGTTCGCGCCAGTATGCAGGAACCCGGGAAGGTCCTGAAATCCGAAGCCCTCGTTCTATCCTGCAACTTCAACAAAGGCAAGGTAGCCGACATGTCCGACTTTAAGCACACTGGCAAGGCCAGCAATGTCAAGGCGGTCGACGGTAAGTTTCAGCAGGCACTTCGCTTCACAGGACAAGGACTAGCCAAGGGAGGAAAAGGTTCCAAGGGAGGAGTTGAGCACCACTGGGACAAGGACATCGCAGTCCTCGCCCGCTCCATGGTCCTGGCCAAGGACACCATCTTCCTCGCCGGCCCACCGGACAACACCGATGAGGAGGATACATTCAAGAGGATCATGGAACGTGACAAATCGGTAGAAGCCGAGCTGGCCTCGCAGGATGCGGCCCTCCAAGGCAAACAAGGAGGCGTCCTACTTGCGATTGACAAGAAGACAGGCAAACAACTCTCAAGAGTCACATTGGAGGAACTCCCCACATGGGATGGCATGGCTGCTGCCAATGGAAAAATTTTCATCACCACCGAGAAGGGCAAGGTGATCTGCCTGGATTGAACGAACGATACAAAGGATGAAGAACATGAAAAGAATACTGCTTACCATACTGAGCTGTCTACTTGCATCTTCCCTTTTCGCTGGGAAAAAGGATAAAACTCTCGACGTCTACTGGGTCGATGTTGAAGGCGGCGCAGCCACACTAGTTGTCACACCAGCAGGTCAATCAATCCTAATCGACACCGGCAATCCCGGGAATCGTGATGCAGAAAGAATTCACAAACTCGCCACGGAGATCGCAGGCCTCAAGCGGATCGACAAACTGATAACAACACACTTTCATCTGGATCACTTCGGTGGTGCAGCCCCGTTGACACAGTTAATGAAGATAAACGAAGTCTACGACAACGGCATGACAACCAAGAGCCCGGACAGGAACCGCAAGGATTCCCGTTGGCCCCTTGTCAGCAGACCCTACCGAGAGATGAAGGTGGGCAAGCGCGTCGTCATAAGGGCAGGTGAAAAAATACCTGTCAAGCAACGCAAGGGCACCTCAGAGTTGGTGGTTACCTGCGTTGCAGCCCAACAGGATGTCATAAAACCCGCCAGTGATTCCAAAGCTGAAAAGAATCCACTCACAGGGAGTGTACAGGATAGACCTGAGGACCTTTCTGATAATGCAAACAGCGTTGCAACGCTGTTTGCGTTTGGAAACTTTCGGTTTCTGGACTGCGGGGACCTGACCTGGAATGTGGAAGCCAAGCTTGTCACTCCCGTCAACCCAATTGGCACCGTTGATGTCTATCAGGTCAATCACCACGGACTGGCATCCAGCAACAATCCCATTCTGATCAGAAGTATCCGGCCCACCGTTTCAGTCATGAACAACGGGCACACAAAGGGATGCTCGCCCGAGACTTTTGCAACACTAAGGGGTACCAAGTCAATCAAAGCCATGTATCAGGTACACAAGAATCTGCGGAAGGACTCTGAAAACAATACCACAGAAGAACTCATAGCCAACAAGTCCAATCGTGACGCATGCAAGGGTCATTACATCAAGCTTTCCGTGCAACCAGATGGATCCACCTACACTCTGTCCATCCCTTCTCACGGGCATTCAAGAATATTCAAAACCACAAGTAAGAACGAATAACCCTATAATGAGAACAAATCCATCCACAAAACGTAGCATCATCTTTCTGGCGTCCGGAATCGGGCTTTTCCTGAGCTCCACACCAAGTCTGCATGCCCAGTTTACGGGGCTAAACCAAGCCGAAGTCAAAGTATCAGCCACCTTTTCAGGAAAGAGTGAAATCGAAGGACTGGGTTCAGCATTTTCATCGTCTCAATGGAAGTTATCCACTCCACTCTTCTACAAAAAAGGGGATGCGTTTCTCTTTGCCGGCACTTTTGGTTATACGCTGACCAACCTTGAGTTCAACAAATCGATATCGGGCATGAATATTGATTCCCTCCATGAGTTTCAGGCTTCCCTAGTGGCGATGCTTGAAATCAATGAAAAATGGAAAAGCTTGATCATGGTGGCGCCCTCCCACGCCTCCGACCTTGAAGACTTTGATGGCGATGGCATGAGCTACTTCTCCATATTGGCGGCGCTGTACCAAGTCAACCCGAACCTGGGGTTGGTCCTTGGGGCGTTTCAGTCAACCGGTTACGATGAGGATCGTATCCTTCCAGCGCTTGGATTACGCTGGACCCCAAGTGAAAAGATGGAGTTACTCATAGCCGGTCCTCAAGTCTCATTTCTATACAAGCCATCACAAAACAGTTCCTACTCGATCTTTTCAGGCATCCAAGGCACCCGCTGGAATACTGTTTCCGGAGGTGACGAATCCGATTTACGGCTGCGAGGTTTTTTCGCAGGTCTTGGACTGGAAAAGAAAATTACAGGAAATATAAATTTCAGCCTCGATGTAGGAGTTCAATTTCTTCGGGAATTGGAGATCAGGAATTCTGCAGGTGCGATTCTGCTTGATAAGGACGTGAAGGAGGAACCCTTTATAAGGACTGGATTGAGTTATCGTTTTTGAATTCAATCATCCAGACATCTCCATTAAACTTGGCTAAAAACCTAAAGGCCCAAGTGTCGGCATTCAAGAATCTACCCTAACGCACAAAGTCCATACCAAATAGACAAACATCGTCACCGAATTCATTGGTGCCACAATAATCTTCTAGAGACTGCATCAAGTTCCCAAGAAGTTCAGGCATAGGCTGATCACCGTTCTGGAGTATCCATTCATTAAAACGTTTCATACCAACCTGTTCTCCATTGGGATTCTGTGCCTCGAAGGCTCCATCTGTGTATAAAATCAGACTATCCCCCTTGAATACCTGTATCTCCTGTAATGTGTAGTCAACATCACCAGCCAATCCAAGGGCGATATCCGGATCATCATTCAAGG
>JABJCN010000081.1 GCA_018668635.1 Opitutia bacterium | reverse complement strand
CTTTCAGCTGCAAATCTGGGAAGTCAGTTAGGTTATGACGCAAAGCGTATTCCTCGACTAGTTTTTCTAGAGATTGGTGGAGAGATTTGCCTCGAGTGATTATCACGCCAACAGCTATTGCTGAATCAGCATGCAATCTGCTGAAATTCTCCAAATCTCTGTCATAGAAGGGATCCTTGTTGTTCCATTCTATTTCCAAGCCAATGGTTGAATTCTCATGACGTCGGACATGATCAATTTCATGTGTTTGTGAAATAGTAGACACCCCATCGATTAGCTTCTCGACTATAAATTCATGCTTTTTCCAACCACTATCCGTCAATTCTCTCCGCAACCTTTGGGTCATGCTAGCCTCACCACCGCCGCCAGCTACAAGCTCGCTCACTTTTATCTTTAATCTAGATAATACTTCCTCGATTTCTTCGGCTAAACTAGGGAACACACCATCAAATATGGCATTAGCATGGTGATTGGACACGAGATCAAATCCCGCTTTCTTTAGTTTGATAAAAGCCATAACTGGTCCTGTAGTGCACTTCAATGCTTAGATGAATCAAAAGGTGGATGCAAAAGGTGGATGCGAAAGTGGTCAAACTTAGAATTTAAACCTCGGGCAACGAATCTAGACATTTCCTGAAGTTCATTGAGCCGGATTCCGGCGCCGAACTGAGAAGATGCTATTCCTCTGCTTCGCGTGCTTGGTGTTCTTTCAAGGAGACACCGTCGGCGTCTTTCCATTCGGTTCGGCCATTGGCATTGCGACCCATTAAAACTGCCGCAGCTTGCGAGGGTGAGGGGAACTCATGGTCAGCCGAGAACTTTAGCTTACCTTCGGTTGCAACGATTACACCATCTTTGATCAATTGCTCCCTGACTTCAGCGAAACGATGGCCCACCAGAGAAGGAACTATCGAAGAACGCGCCAAGCTCCCGGATGCGACTGCGAAGCCGTTGTTCGTTTCAAAGCCAGTCCCTTTGCACTCCTTGCCTTTCAAATAATAAATGCGTTGATCGGTAGTGGGAGCTTCGGTCTTTTCAAAGGCATCTATCCCCAACACCGGCAGCAACGAAAGCATTTCGTCCAGATAGCCGGCCACTTCTGCTTCGTCGGCTTCCGAAAGGCTGGGGCGCTGGGGATTGTTGGCATTATCCAGTTGGCAACGTTTGAGTGTCGATGCTCGTTCAACCAACCGAGCCTCCAGGTATTGCACTTCGGCTTTGTTCAAGGGATCTCCCTTGGTTGTAAATATGATGGCTTGCTGCCAAAAATCTTTTTTCGCGTAGTGACTGTCCAATCGATTTCGCACTTTCTCGGCTTCACCGATATAAAGTGTAGGCCGTCCGTCTTCCCCCTCTTGGCCAACCAAAATATAGATTCCGCTACCAGAGAATTCGGCTCGCTTCTTCACCGCGGCATAGCGTCCACGTGGACAGATTATGCCCAAACCTACCCAGTTTGATTTTTCGACCAAGCGAAGACCATCGGGCATCCCCTCCGCTACGAAAATACGAATATTGAATGGGCGTGGGCCTTTCATTGATTTGTGGATTAAAGAAATATGTAAATTTGATTTAGAATGATACATCTTGTGGTTTTAAATACTTTTCGACAAGAGTAGTTTTGGTCCGACAACCTCAGTTTAACAAAGGATGTTAAAATAATGATAACGCGTTGAGTTCTAAGGGTGGCGATCAATAGTATTTAAAGTCAGATACCGTGCCCCGTTTCTGGATTATACAGATATACGCCGATTGAATCAGGTGGGGTAGTGGGGTAGTCCTAATGACTGAGCGGGATGTGGGATGATTCTTTCCGGTAAGGTGCCTTGGAACGGGCAAATCCACCGCGGGAGGGTGCCTTCCTGGCGCGGGAGGGGGTGATCCTCGCGTTGGAGCGGGCCCTCCAGGAGCGGTTGGGGGGTCTCCAGGCGCAGGAAAGTACTTTCCGACCGCAGGAGAGTGCTTTCCGGTCCCGGTTGAGGGGTGATTTATTCGCTATATGGTGTGTTTATAGAGTTAATCACACGAAATTATTTATATAATTAAAATAATGCTCAGTACAATAGTGCCTCGAAATGGAGTGTAAGTGAGACAGACAAAGACATATGAGGGTTTTTTCTGTTATGCATACTGGCTTAAGGTAATTATTTAAAATAGTTATTGACAAAACCTTAAAAATACCCTAATATATTACTATTAAATCGAATAACCTATAAAGGATTATAAATATTAATTCAAAATAGAAAGAAAAATAAATGATCTCATATCAAGAGACAACCAGGCGATCCAATCGTATGATCGCAACATGGACCCAGGAAGCTCCCGCTGTCGAACAGTACGGCAGCATAACGTTAACGCAGTTCCAGCAAGCCAATGAGGTCCTGCTGGCCGCCAAGCAGGAGGTGCAGGATGCTGAGGCTCTGCTGAATCTGAAACGTGTCCACCTAAGGTTGGCCGGTAATGACGTAAGGGCAATGCAGCGTGAGATATATCTCGGGCTCATCTCAGAAGAGGGGGAAGACTCCCCGATGTTACCCGGCATGGGCTACATCCGGAAGTCGGACCGCAAGTCGGGCCTGACCATCAAGCGGAACACGTTGCCGGGCCCCGAGGGCCTGGATCCATCGGAGAACTGATTCCTCAACGGAATTGTTACCCGGTAAAAGGGGCGTCGATCACTCGGCGCCCCTTTTTTTGTGCCCGTGTGTAATGCGAAGAAAGCGAACCCATGTGGTCTGCCGACCATACAACAAGCCTTGCCATTTGCATGCCCTTGAACTAGTGTCTGCCTGCCATGGATGAAGACAATGCCACCTCGCCGACGAGTAGGAAGACTGCAAATGGGTAAAAGTCATACCGAGAGAGCAATACCTGCCAGGTAATGAATGGCCGATCATAGGTTTTAGGAAATTACCTCGAAACGCCTTGCTAAACCTCAGGCTGGTTCTCTAGGTTGGTTTCTTCATGAAGCCCCTGTTTGTTTTTCTCTTAATGGTCCTGTGCCTGCCTGCCTTCGGGGACATCCTCAAGCGGATGATCGAGATGGCGGAGGGCGGTGACGTCGAGTCCCAACTTCAACTGGCCCAAATCCATGCTTCCGGCAGATTGGGTCAACCAGACTTCAATGCATCTTTCAAGTGGTCCAAGATGGCGGCGGATCAAGGCAATGCGAACGGGCAGTACGCGGTGGCCCGGGCCTACCGCATCGGCCAAGGGGTACCCAAGGACGATAAGGAGGGTATGGAATGGCTGCGAAAGGCTGCTGACTCCGGGAATGCGCAGGCCCAGTTTGAGTTGGGCCTTGCCCTCTACAATGGTCAGGGCATGCCGAAGAACGCAAAGGAGGGGGTCGCATGGTTGCGTAAGGCGTCGTCGTTGGGGAATCCTGTGGCGCAGTCGATGCTGGCCACTTTGATTCTCAAGGGAGAGGTCGAGGGCAGGCACCCCAAGGAAGCTCCCGATTTGTTGCTACAATCCGCGACGCAGGGCAATCTCATGTCGATCTTTTTCTTGGGCGCCTTGTTTCAAAATGGCAAATTTTTGGAGCAGGACTCCGTCTATTCCTACGGACTGATTTCCCTGGCCGTCGCCCAAGGCTACAGTCAGGCGGCCGGTCAACTCGAGCAGTTGAACAAGAGTTTCCCTCCCGAGATAATTGCCAGGGGAAAACAACTGGCGGCCAATCCACAGGAAATGTTTCAACGCATCCATATCGAGAAAATTGGTTATGTCCCTGTTGCCGGATCGCCAAACTCCATGCTCAGGGTGGACCAGTTTGACGATGCCTTCGTGGACAGGAACTTGATCAAGTCCGTGGGGGACAAGGAATTGAAACCGGGCACGGACAAGCAAACAGGCGGGTTCGTCATGACCGGGCCCGACGAGAAGCCTTACACCGGGTGGGTCAAGATAAAGTCCCCTGAGGGAAGGTTGACCCATTTTTACGAATTGGTCCGCGGCGAGGCCAACGGCATGAGCATCGAATGGTATCCGAATGGCAAAAGAAAGAAGCAGGGGCGCATCACCCATGGGTTTCCCCCGATGCCCATTGGCCTGTGGATCTACTACAAGGAGGACGGCACGGAGGACTACCGCAAGAAGGTCACGCTGGAGGACCTCGAGAAGTTTCGTCAGGAACAGGCCCGGGAATCCGCACGCCTGATGATGGAAAACATGATGAAAAAGAAAATCCTGACCAGGGACCAAATCGTCGAGAGGATCAAAAAGGTCAAGGCGAGTGGTGAATACGCCTCGGGCCTTACTTTTGGAGAAGGTCGCCTCAACCTGGAAGGTAGCCGGATCAAGGACCTCTCGCTTCTCCACGAGGTGCCAAAGCTGAAAAGCCTCAACCTCAACTGGAACCGATTGTCCGACCTCACGCCTTTGGCCAAGATGACCCACCTGACCGTCCTTGAGCTCGGCCACAACGCATTGACTGACCTGTCCCCCCTTGCCGGCATAGAAAGCCTCCGCTCCCTCAGTCTCTTTTTCAACCCGGTCAGCGACCTCAAGCCCCTGGCCGGTCTGGTGAACTTATCGACACTGAACCTTATGCAGACGGAGGTCAGCGACCTCGGCCCCTTGTCCGGACTCAAGAACCTCAAGGAGCTGAATCTCACCAAGACCCGGGTGAAGGACGTTTCGCCCCTGGCCAAGCTGACCGGTCTCCGCAAACTCTATTTGATCGACTGCCCCGTCCCGGAAGACCATCAGGCCATACTGCGCAAAGCTCTCCCCGAATGCGATATAAGCTTCCGTGAAAAGACCATGGAGGAAATGACCAGGGACCTGCAGAAAGCATCTGATGCCTTAAAGAAGACCACCGATGAACTCAACAAAAGGCTCGAGGAAAGCGAGTGACCGTCCTCCAACAGACTTCCCGCTAGAACTTCCAGAAGGTCAGGGTATCCAGGTCCTTTATAAGGATGCCGGACTGGAGCAGGACGGGCGGGGCCCATGTGGGTTTGTTCGAGACACTCCATGTAGCCACCTTTTCATAGCTGTCGGGCTGGGCCTTGATGACCTGTATCGTG
>JABJCN010000021.1 GCA_018668635.1 Opitutia bacterium | reverse complement strand
TACAACTACACTGACGAGAAGAACAACCCGGCCACCCAGCGCAAGCGGATTGTCAATGTCGTGGACACGACCCCGCCCGCCATCACCCTTGTCGGCGACAATCCCCTGCAGATACTGGTAGATGCTGTTTACACCGATCCCGGTGCCACCGCCGTCGATAACCTTGATGGTAATGTAACTGTCACCTCCGCATTGAAGAACGAGGTCGCCGGCCTCATTGCGAACTGGACATTCAATGATGGAACCGGGGACAAGCTTAAGGATTCAACCGGCATAATCGACGGGACTCTCCAGAACTTTACCAACCCGGACACGGCATGGGTGGATGGCAAATTTGGAAAGGCCCTTCAGTTTGACGGCATTGATGACTATGTGCTGCTGCCGGCTGCCAGTAAGCTTGACCTGCAAAAAATGACCATGTCCCTCTGGGTCAATGCCACAAACTATGCCCAGCAGGGCTTTCTTTTTGAGAAAACCGCCAACGGTTTGCTGAATTCCCAGTACAACCTGTTCCTCGATTCAACGGATGAATTGAACTTTCGCCTTGTGCAGGGCGGCAACCTTAATGACACCAGTGTATCTGCCAATGTAAACCTCGAGGCAGATACATGGAATCATGTTGCTGTCACCTATGATGGGTTCCTGAAGAGCATCTACATCAATGGTGAGTTGATAACCGCCATGCCAGCTGTTATCCCCATTAACATGGGCCCGAACGGGGTTTCAACCATCGGTGCCATTGGTTCCGGCAATGACTACTTCTTCAATGGCCTCATTGATGACATCCAGATTTATAACCGTGCGGTTCCTGAAGGTGAGATTCCCTTCCTGATGACTCCCGCAGGTATCGATACATCTGCAAAGTCGGTTCAACCTTATGTTGTTGTTTACTCAGCAGTCGACTCAAGTGGCAATGCTGCAACGGTCGAGCGCACGGTGGTCGTTTCCAATGACAACACTCCTCCGGTGATCACCCTGGTTGGTGAAGCTGAGGTCGTCGTCAATTCCGGGGCCTTCTACGAGGACGAGGGAGCAACCGCCTTGGACGAGGCGGATGGCAACCTGACCCCGTTCATTGATGATGCGGGTACGGTCGATGCCATTGATACCAGCAAGCCCGGGGAGTACATTATAACCTATGACGTGGAGGACTTTTCAGGCAACAAGGCCGTGCAGGTTACCCGGAAGGTCATTGTTGCCAACTCAGATCCATTTGCCAACTGGGCGCTCAACAATGGGCTTGCTGCACTTCCATTTGCGGACCGTGCTGCTGAAGCCGACCCTGACAAGGATGGTATCCAGAATCTCCTTGAATACTCACTCGGGGGAGATCCTGTGAAGGCGGATCGTATGTCCGTTCTCCCCATATTTGATGCTTCAGGTGATAATCTTACCATCACATATTTCAGGATCAAGGCCACTGTGGATTCCTCCCTCACCTATACGCCACAAATGACAGGGAACCTTGGTGACCCTTCAGCCTGGGATGCGACTGCTGTTACACTTCGCGGTGCACTCCAGGGTGTAAGCCAGGCCAACCTGCCCGATCAAAAGGCTTTTGCCTCCAGTGCCTATGAACGTGTCGAGGCTCGTGCGAAGATTGCGATTGATGCTGCTGCCAGTGGGAAGCAATTTCTCCGGCTTGTTGTTGAGAAACAGTGAGTCATTTAAATTTGTTTTGCCGTTGTCTTTCGGTGCAAATCAACTTTTGATTACAGATATTATGATACAGCATTTACAAGCCGCTTTTTTTTCGGGGATTGCCATCCTGATGGTCGGTTGTGTCAAGCAGGAGGATGTCGATGCACTTGTTACTGCGGTAAAGGCCAATCGTACAGATATAAAGGATCTCAAGGATGCGATGCCTGAGGAGGATTCCAGTACGGTGACCACCGATGAACTGGATGCCAAGTTTACCTCCATAGCAGAGGCAACAAATACAGATATAGCAGGTATTCAGAGCAATCTGGGTGACCTGCAGGATCGCTTTCAGGTCATGGGTGACAATCTTGCACAGGCCATGGGGCAGATTGCAGAAAAGAATACGCAAATAAATTCACTTAACCAGCAGGTTACATCCCTTGAAACTGCCAAGACGGTTGCCGAGACAGCCTTACAGGATCAGATTCGCTCCAGTGAAATACGCGCCACCCGGATGGAACAGGCCGCTGATGGTTTTTTTAATAGCAATGTCGTTCGGCAATATCGTGAGCAAAACCCTGGTAGTACGGCGACCAATCAAGCACTGACTCTTCAGATTGGTGACCACTTCACCAAGGAAGGCCAATTTGAACAGCTTCTTCAATTGGATCCAACCTTTGGCGACAAGTACCAACAAGCCCGAACCTTGGCCAAAATTGGTCAATAGGTTCTCTCCCTGTATAAAAAAATCAGGAATTTTTATTTTCTGGGTTGAAGCCGGTTGTTAAATTACTAGTAGGTTGTTCATGAACCGATCCCTACTCACACTTTTTTTCGCATCATTTATTATCACTGGTTGTATCTCTGAGGAGGAACATCAGGAGGTCAGCACCGACCTGAAGACTGCAAAGGAAAGCCTTTCCGCGGTGCAGGAGAAACTCGATGGACTCGGCAAGCAAATCGAGGAAAAAGACCTGAAAATTACCGAAATGGAGGAACAGGTTAAGATTCTCACTGAACAAAACAATACTTTCACTGAAAAGCAGCCTAAACTTGAACAGGAGGTTGCTGATCTCCAAAAGGAATTGGATGCAGTAAAGAATGAACGTGACGAGATCAAGACCGCGTCAAGTGGATCAACCGCCAAGATGAAGCAACTTGGCGATGAACTGGCATCTGCAAAAGCTGATGTTAAAAAGTGGCAGGCTGACCACAAGGCCCTTCAAGGAAGCAATGATAATCTAAAGTCCCGTCTCAATGACTTGGAAAACCGCCCTCGTGAAGACATCCTATTTAGCAATAGCCTCGTTCGTTTTCTTCGTCAGAAAAAGAAAACCGAGAATGCCTCCCTTGCCGGACGCGATGACCTATCCGAGAAGGAACAGATCACATTTGAAAACAATAAGAAGCTTCTCGCCAAGTCTAATAAGGATCTCACCACAGAGATGGGCGACTATTACTCGGGCAAGGGGACATTGGAACAAATGGCACAGAAGTACCCCGACTTCGCAAAGAAATATCAACTTATCCAGAAGATGCGTGTCGAGAGTTCTGGAGGCAACTGATTTCAGTCACCCCTTTCTTCGTTTTGGGAGAAGTGGAGTACCTAGTTTGGCGAAAGTTTTTTACCGAACAGTTTGAGCAGGCTTATATTGTCTTTACTGAGGGAGGATATTTGGTCTATTGATCATCGTATAAGGTCTTGCTGGGTTAATTAAATAATCAGTGTCCATTGACGAAACAATATTGATTCGATACATGTGTGAAGAACACAAACCGAGTTACAGGCAGACTTGCCATATAGATGTCCATTTCCTGTGCTGCTTTCAATGATAGATTGATCATTTCGGTCAACAAAGTGCTAGGGTAGATGGTTAAAAGAAACTTGCTATAAATTAAGTGAAATACATTATTCTCATGTTAATTGAAGATGAACGATTCCGGCGAGTCTGACAGTTCGAGTATTTCAAATGAATTTAATCCCGATATTATGTTTCGGGAAGGGGAGTATTTCGGACAATTTAAAATCATACGCCTACTTGGCATGGGGGGGATGGGACAAGTATTTGAGGCCCGGCATCGTGTGGTCGGTACAAGGCATGCATTAAAGTTGATTAGTCCTCAATTGCTAGAGCATGAGGGTGCTCTAGAGTTTTTCCGAAAAGAAGCCCGGGTAATGGCACAATTGGATCATCCTGGAATTGTGCGAGTTGATGATTATGGTGAGACTGATGGCCATCACTGGCTTAGGCAGGAATTGATTGAAGGTGTTGAAGTCTCCACTCCAGACGGTGGGGGGTCGCGTCTCGTGACCCTTGGTGACTACATTGATCATAGTGGTGGTGTTATACCTGAATGTGAGGTGTATGAGTGTTTGTCCCAGTTTCTTGATGCAATTGGTTTTGCACACTCAAAGGGGTGCATTCATCGTGACCTTAAGCCCGGCAATATCCTCATTGATCCCAAGGGGATGAAGATCGCGGATTTCGGACTTGTCCACCTGATGAAAGACAGTTGCCATATGTCTTTTTTTGAGACATTGATGCAGGCCAAGCCCGATTCCTCGAATCGAACGACATCCGAAAATGTGATTGTCGGTACGTTTGAGTATATGAGCCCTGAGCAAAAAGAGGGGTATTCAGATGAAAGAAGCGACCTGTTCTCGATTGGTTTGATATGTTTTAGGATCTTGACTGGACAGAAATCTCCAGGATTCAAAAAGCCATCTGAATTGGTTGAGGGTATTCATCCGGGGTGGGACGATTGGATTGAGAAAGCACTTGCTGAAGATGCTAATAACCGATTTCAGACAGCTCACGAAATGATGGAGGCACTTCCCTCCATTGCATACAATGAGGATGAAATCAGCCAGCATGTATCAGGATACAAAGGGCAGGGGCACAAAGCGATACATGATGATCATGTAGTAAATAAAAGCAAGAAGGGGCTTGTTTTGATTGGAGTATTCGCTGTATTTGCCACTATTATTATCTCTATATTTATCAATATGTATCGAGATGATTCTGCGACGAAACCATATTATTTCAACATTTTAAGGGTTGAAGTTATGGGTGCGAATAATGGATCTGTATCACTTCTTAATGATGTGGCAATAAGGATATATACGTTAGACAACAGGGATTCAATAATTAAAGCATTTGCAGATGCCAAAACTGACAAATTAAATAAAGAATCATTGGATGTAAATAATTGGGATTTGTTTAAGGTTGGATATATTGATTATATATTCGAGTTAATATTTAAAATAAATATATATTCATCGGGAGTAGCAAGAAACGGGATTGTTGAAATAAAAAAACCGGAAGATGGATTGTGTTTTGTTGTTGCTAGCAATTTGAATGATAAAAATAGTCAATATTGGATCGAGGAAATTGAATCTGGTCAATCTCGCATTCAATTAGCAGATATAAAAACGATATCAAACGGGGTTAACCCATTTGTGGACTTTAATGAAATACAATTGGAGTGGAAGGCTTTAATTGATGAAAATTACCCATGTATTGATGAGAATGAAAAAGTTACTGAATATAATAAAAGAATGTTGAAAATGGAATCTGATTATCCAGGAAGAAAACCTTGTGAATCAGATGAAAGTTTCGCAAGTCGAAAAGATATCCAAAAATTGAAACCAGGGATATTAAAAGGTGAAACCTTTAAGGTTTATGACGATAGAATCAGTGTTTGGGGAGTGGCATTTCCAGGGCGACTTCCTGATGAAACTGATGAGATATATGCCACTCGAGTGCAGGTGCAATATCGCGATATTAAACCCGGTGAAACCTATCAAGAATGGCATGATAGATTGAAGAATAAGTTTCCCTGGGTAGAGAGTGGTAAACTTGTCGACCTACCACTTGGGTGGGACCTCATTAAGTGGAGCAATTCATTACTTGAGAATTTTCCGGATTTTTCAAGGGGTGGGGAACCTGAGACACTGGAAGAATACCGAGACAGAATGATTACTGTTAACAGCAAATGGGGATTGAAAACAGGAGAGTATCACCCTGAATTTGTTTCTCGAAATAATGAAGCCATTGAAAAAATTAAGGCCAAAGAAAACTATAAATTAGTAATTCAAGATGAAATCGAAATGATTTATTGTCCTCCAGGTGATTATTTTATGGGCAGCGAAAGTGCTGAGGAAGGCCGTAATATAGATGAGATTAAACATAAGGTTAATATTTCACAAGGATTTTGGTTAAGTAAATATGAGATTACTCAAAGTCAACTAAAGAGCATTATAGAACAATCAAGCAACTTGGTTGATATTAAATCTATTTCCGAGAAAGATTATATTAATACTAAGCAATGGATTGATAAATCGAGTGTTTACAAAGGTGATAAACTTCCTGTCGACAATATACCATGGAGTGTTGCCAGTTACATTTGTTTATTGATTAATTATATGGAGTCTAATGGTAAGCGTATAAATGGAGAGTATTCGACTTATACGTATCGCTTACCAACTGAAGCCCAATGGGAATTTGCCTGTCGGGCCGGAACGACCAATGGCACGGCATTCGGTGATCATATTTCTGATGCAAATGCCAATTACGGTAAGGATTCTAACACCGGAAAAACCCAAGAAATCGGATCATTTCTTCCTAATAAATGGGGTTTTCATGACATGCATGGAAATGTAGCTGAATGGTGTCTTGATTCATACAAAGCCTATCCTTCGCCAAGAGATGAAGATTATCCAGTGTACAAGGACTACTATGACCCGCTTGAATTAGGTAACATAAACGCCCCTCACGTTTCTCGGGGCGGAAGTTGGAGGAACAGTGTATATGAAATTAGATCTGCATATCGTGAAGAGAAATCCGATAATATACAAAAAGATGGTGTTCAGGGTTTTCGTATCGCATTTTCAGATCCTTTCATAAAGCCATCGATTCCTGCTCAACCTGACAAATATCCTTGGCTAGTGCTTGATTTATCTCGAGGTTTCTCCACTGACAAATACAAATATACCTTCTATGACAACCCGCCGTCAGACTTTAATGTTTTACTAAAAAAGCCAGGCACAAATAAATCTTTCAAGAGTTCAAAAATGCTCTTTAAATATATTCCGTCTGGGGAGTTTATGATGGGAAGTGATTTGGAATATGAGAAACCCATACACAAGGTTAACCTGACAAAGGGTTTTTATATGGGCATATATGAGGTCACCTTATCGCAGTGGATGCAAATACAAAACTGGTCGCCAATTAGTAAAAAGAAAAGCAGCGCAGAACCTGTTCAGTTTCTTAAATGGGAAAAAGTTGCAGGACCTAATAGCTTTTTAACTAGACTACGTGCTCGAACCGATTTGCCATTTGATTTGCCGAGCGAAGCGCAGTGGGAATTAGCTGCAAGATCATCAGGTAGTGAGGAGAAATGGCATTTTGGGGATTCAATCAAGGAATTGAATGATTATGCATGGCACAGGGACAACTCTAGTGGGAGACTTGAGGAAGTTGGCCTTAAATCTCCCAATACTTTTGGTATCTATGATTTGTATGGAAACGCGAGGGAATGGGTGAGGGATTGGTATGTCATCTATCCCGAAGAACCTCAAACAGATCCGGTAATAACATCCCAACCCTCGGCGAAAAACAGTAGCAGGGTTCTACGAGGTGGTGGTTTTCGAGATTCGCCAGAAAACTGTCGTTCTGCCGCGAGATTTACTCCACCTCTTTCCGGTGATTTGAAAGAATTCGATGATATCGGCTTTAGGATTGTGTTAAATATTGAAAGTAATTAACAGTTTTCACTATCCTGGTATATTTCTTGGACCAAACATTCTCCTTCTATTTTCTTAATCTCTCATTTTTTTGGTTGGATTCATTAATACTCTCAATCTAGGAGTCATTTTCCTAATGGTTGCTCTTCAGTTAGTTGATGTTTTCATGACTCAAGCGCCTCTTCTATTTAATTTATTGTCTTGAGAATAGCCTCTTTTTTGGCTACTGTTTTAATTGAAATATTATTCGAGACTTTCTGAATTATAATACATCAATCTGATGTATTTGTAGTTGTATATCCATTTTAGTTCCGTAAGCAATGCCTGCCATGCGGGGCGCTATGATTTCCAGCACTGACGAATCTTGGAAATGATCCGGTTTGGTCTCAGGATGGGGTCTATAGACATGAGCGTCAATGTAGTCAGCATTGTCGTTTGCCAATCGGATTTGGCAGTTAAAGAATGAAAAGTCCTCTGGCGGAGTGTCCGGATGCCATTTAATATCTCTAAAGGTGCGGATTGGCTTTAGGATTTCATAGGTGAGAGGAGCGATGGACACATTGATGGTTCCGGGGTGGTAGGTGTCGATTGTGAAACCTTTAGTTGCGAAAATAGGGGCCTGCAGGGCGAGTGTGCCATTCGGGAAACGAGGGTCTTTGGCCTTGCCGGAGGCGACCTGATGGCCCTGGATGATCGTTCCGGTGATGGATTTGTAATGCATCTTCTTTGGCTGAATTTGTAGTTTGAAGCTCCGTCTGCCCTTTACATGGCTTCCTTCAGGATCATTGTGAGCGTATCCTCCGAAAAATTCACCGGGTTGCCCTTCATGCTACTGGAATTCTTTGCCTTGTTGACGAGTGCGGGAATGTCGGTTTCTGCAAATCCGTAGTCCGAGAGCTTCCCGATACCAACTTCTTCACTGATTTGAATCGCCCAGTCGACAACCTCGATTGGGCCACCAGACCGCCCGGTCAGCATTTGGGCCAACTCGGCAAATCGGTTGAGTAGGGAAGAATTACTGCTGGTCAGTGCGGCATTCGCATTGTGCTTCATACAAGGCCCAAGCAGGATGGCACAGGCGACTCCGTGAGGAATATCCACCATTCCTCCGAGTGGACCGGCGAACCCATGGACTGCTCCCAGTCCTGCATTGGCCAGCCCGAGGCCGCTGAAGAGGCTGGAGAGTGACATGTCTCGTCGGGCTTCCGCATTGGTGCCATCGCGGAAGGCAATCGGTAGTCCACGAGCACCTTGTGGAAGGGCTTCACGGACGAGACCATCCGTGAGCGGTGATGCCTTGCGGGTTAAAAAGACCTCGATGAGCTGCGTAAGGGCGTCCAGACCGCTGTTGGCTGTGACATCAGGGGGTACAGCATGAGTTAGAACTGGATCCACAAGGGCGACCCTCGGGAGCATGCTTGAATGTCTCATACTGACCTTGACCTGGTGTTCCGGTGAACCGAGGACGGCATTTCGGGTGACTTCCGCCCCGGTTCCTGAGGTTGTGGGAATAGCGATGGAGGGGAGGGCAGGTTCTTCCAGCGGACGGCCCTTGCCGATGACTTCAAGGTAGTCAAACAGGTCTCCCTTGTTGGCAAGGAGTGCTGCGACTGCCTTTGCCAGGTCAATGACACTTCCTCCTCCAAGGCCAATAATGCAGTCAGCCCCTGCTTCACGTGCCTGTGTAACGGCTTCTTTCAAGAGGGGAACAGTCGGTTCCCTGGCCAGGGCATAGGATTTTGACTTCAATCCTGAAAGGACTGACTCATGGCGTTCGGGTCGTGAACCTGTAATGACAAAGGGTCGCTTGCCGATTTCGGCAACCTGTGCGGGGATTTTATCGATACTGCCATTGCCGAAAATGATTTGGCCAGCGGTTGCGAATTGGAACTTCATGGAATGACTCCTGATGGAGATGACGTTAGAAATTGAACAATCTATCCTGCTGACCCAAGGTAAGGTTGTCTCAGAGGTTTTGAGTGGAACGGGATGCTTGCGTGAGGTTGGTTTTACTTAGTTTTAGCCGCTGTTTACAAGGTCGACCATTTTCAGCTATTTGGTGATGGCCTCCAACCATGTGATGGTGGATCCGTCATCGGGATGTACCCAGAAGTTGATTTTGGACTCAATGGGGATTGCTTCGAGTGTTCCTGGTTCCTTATTGATTCGGATGGCCGCCTT
>JABJCN010000213.1 GCA_018668635.1 Opitutia bacterium | reverse complement strand
GTCTTTCGGAGATTGGCTTCCGGGTTTTGGACCAACAGTCCCGACAATTTCAACAAGAACGCCTCCTATGTCTACAACTTCAAGAACTTGGTCTTCGACAATTGTCTCTTTGAGGAGGGCTACCAATGGCAACAAGGTATTCGTGGTGTTGACACCGGAGTCATGCGCAACTGCGTAACCCATGACATAGGTCGAGGCTTTCGCTCCTTCAACGGTGTGGCTGGTTCGATGTTCTTTCGGTGCAAGAACTGGGTCTTTGATGACTGCGAATGGGGTTTTGTTTCCATTGGTCTGGGGAGTGGCGACGGTGAAGCCTTTGATTTCGAGGGTAACTGCGACAACATGATCATGCGCAACTGTCTTTTTCATGACACCGACGGCCCCGGTTTCCTTCTTTGCTGTTATGCTTCCGACGGGCATGCACACTCCGGTATCATTATGGAGAATTGCGTCATCAACGGAAAATCGAAACGTCCAATCGGTTTGCCACGCTGTGCTATTGTCAATACAACCGATTGGAACGAGTCCACCTGGAGGAAATGTCGTTTCTACTTATCCAAAGGTGAAGCTGTCATGAGGGTCATGGATCCGGAGAAGGACAAGAAAACGACCTTTATCAATTGCCACGTCAAGGATCTTGTTTCCGCATGCAGTTCACCAAGCCTTTTGGGCACTTTCACCAATTCCAAGGAAGATGCCGAAGAGTATTGGGTTGAGTTGGATTTCGGCAGACCTACTGTGGTAAATGAATTTCGGATCAAGGAGAAGGATGGGTCCTCGATTTCTCGCTACCTGATCGAGCTCTGGGACACAAATAATTCTACTTGGAGAAATTGTTTTAATGGTCGATTTATCGGAGCTGAGTTCGTTGCTCCCATTGTTGAACGAACGACAACCAAGGCCCGGTTTCGTGTCATTGAAACAAGGGACGGTCAACCGCAGATAGCTGAGTTTGCTGCATTTCGGGATTCTCTCGGCGAGGAATGGAATGTGAAGCGTGGCGACAACACTCCAAATCGGGTCGGCAGGAACCGTGATGCATGGTTGGCCAGTCTTGAAGTCACTCCTTCCTCCGCCGAGCAACGGAAACAGGTCAAATCCGTTGAGCGTGTCATGGTTTGGGATGCCATGGCTTTGTTTGAGACACCAAAGGTGCACGAGACCAAGGAGCGTCCCGCCAAGGGAATGCGCTCGTTCTTTTACGAGGGGGCAAACTACAAGGGAAAACCGACTCATGTCTTTGCCTACTATGCTGCTCCAATGGGAAAGGAGCCTGAAGGCGGTTGGCCTGCAGTCGTCTGCGCCCATGGCGGTGGCGGAACAGCTTATCCCGAGTGGGTCCGGTTTTGGAACCGGAAAGGTTATGCGGCGATTGCCATGGATTTGGAAGGGCACTTGCCTGGAGGCAGATCCCATCAGGTAGAGGGCAATTTCCCGACCGGGGTGGGACACCCTCATGCCGGTCCTTCAAGGATTGATTGGTTCGGTGACCGGGATTTGCCGGACAATGAGCAATGGTTCTACCATGCGGTTTCTGACGTAATCAGGGCCAACTCCCTCCTGCGCTCGTTCCCTGAAATCAATGTGAAGAAGATCGGGTTGACCGGGATTTCCTGGGGAGGCACTGTTGCCAGTTCAGTGGCCGGAGTCGACTCGCGCTTTGCCTTTGCCATTCCTGTCTATGGCGGTGGATTCATCCACGAGAGCGATAATGAAGGGTTGGCCCAATGGTTCCCCCCTAAAAATATGACTGAAACGCAGTTCCGTGACTACCGATCCAAGTGGGACCCGTCCGTTCACTTGCCTCATGCCAAGATGCCCATGTTGTGGGTGACCTCGGTGGCTGATCCCGTATTTCAGATCAATATTTTCGCTCATTCATCCCAAGCGACCGGTGGTGACAGTCGCTTGTGCATGCGTCCCTGGATGATTCATGGTCACGGAAACGGATGGAACGATGCCCCGGAAATCGGACAGTTTGCCGACAGCATCGTAAAGGGCGCGCCATCCCTACCCAAGTTGCATCGACCGGAAACTAAGCCTGATTCTCGCATCGTGCACACCAAGTACGAAGGCAAGGACAAGTTCACCGAGGCATGGATCTATTACACGACCTCCGGCGGAAAATGGAAGAGCCGGAAATGGAATTTCATCCGCTGCTCCATTGGTGACAAGGAGCTTGTTTCGCAAAAGCCTCTTCCAAAGGAGGTTGCTGCCTTTATGGTCTATGTTTTTCGTGACAGGGGAGGATACCGGGACAATCATGCTGCTTCCGAATTGGTAGAGTTTTAAAGCTTTTAAAATTAGCCCCCCATCTTTCCCTCAAACATCAATACAGCCGGAATGTTTGCCAATCGAAAAAATGTCCTCAATGACATCAACCATCGAGGCGATGGGTCACCGCAAGACGACTACCGCTAAATATCTCGCGGTGCCTCTCGGTTTTATAATCTAATTTTCACCCACTGTTTTTTCGAGATCTTTTATGCACTCAGTGAGTTTCCTTATTTTATCTTTATTCAGCATGTTATCCGCCAACAACCCGCAGATGAGTATGATTGCAACATGAGAGGTTTCGAATATGCCATTTAAGATTTCAAACATTATATATACGTTTAGAACTTACTTGAATCTGGTTCAACTTTTTTACGACACTGGTGTTGTTCTGAATTTTCAAAAACAGGTTTTGGTTGAAATGAATGGTCTTATTTCCTGCGGTTCCTGTAGTTCATCATTGTGTCTTTCGTGCCGACCATTCCCTTGTCATCTGTGATGCCGGCAAAGACGATCGGCATGAAAGCTGCCGGTTTCTCCTCCAAGACCCAGGCGATACCACGCACCAGAAGCAGGCGGTACATGGGGTCATGATAGGTATAGGTGAAATGCCCGGTGGTCGTCCCGAATACACGTCCTTTGCCCGAGGTATAGGTCCAGAAGGCTTGTCCCCGGGCTCCTTTTGAACGGAGCACCTCGTCAAATGATTGGTCTTCCGTGTTGGCGGAGGTGCCGATTGCCCCGATGACCTCGACCTTGTCGCGCTGGATCATGCTCCAATACGATTCGTCGTTGAATCGCATGCTCTTGGGCAAGCCGGCGAAGACCGGGTGCTTGGTGTTGAGGAAGAGCGGTTCCTTGCGGCTGAACTTGCTCCAACGGGAGTCTTTGTTGCCCTTCCAGGAGCACCCAATGCAGCCGGCCAACTTGTGTGCCCGGTCTATGGGTCGAATGATGCAGGACTCGTGAATGGACACCGCCGCGCCGCCTTCATCGAGGAATTTCTGGTAGCTGGCGAACTGCTTGTCTGTGATGGCAGGTTGATGAAGGAACTGGATCAACAGGTCCGCCTTGTCGAACTGGGCTTGGGAAGGAAACTGATAGGCTTCGTCCACGGAAACACGTGGAATCTTCTTTAGCAAGGGCACGAACAGTTCCTTGACTCGTATGTAGTCGTGTTCTCCTCCCTTGTGGTCCTCAGGACCATAGAGCCAAAGAATTCGGACGTCCTTACTAAGCGAGGCTTTCTCGAAATCGCCGGTCAATTGCAGGAGCTTTGCCTTGGGCAACGGCTGGTTAGGCTGGGCTGACAGTAGGGAGGTGAAGGCTAGGGCGCAGAAGAGGGTGATGAAATATTTCATGGTATGATTTGTTATATCCTAGGTTCCACTAATTACCCTCATGATGACAAGTGGCAACGAATGGCTTTATCCTATTTCTTCTGCCAGCAACTAGCGTTTTTTAAATGGAGCCATATGAAACTGAACCGCAGTTCAAGCGATGATTTGTGAAAGGGTTCCGGTGCTGTCGGAGAACTGTTTGGCGGGAACTTCCAATGCGTTTGTCAGTGTTAGGTAGAGGTTTGAAAGAGGTGGAGCCTCTTTGTCGAAATCATGAAGCATCCCCTGTTTGAGCCCAAGTTTTTCGCCTCCTGCCAACATCATGGGATAGTTGGTGTTGACGTGTGTCTGGCTGTTGCTGCTGCCGTAGAGTACAACCGTGTTCTCGAGCATCGTTCCTTCACCTTCGGGGGTATCCGCCAGCTTGGTGATGAACTCAGCCAGAAGGTCTGCCTGGAACTTGTCGTACTGGCCAAGTTTAACCAGATTCTGACCTCCTTGTACCGCGTTGTGGGCAAGCACGTGGTGGGTAACACCGAGCCCGAGCGCGATCGGAACGTTGTCCCACTTGCTACTGTTCATGCTCTGCAGCATGTAGGTCGCATAACGGGTTGAATCTGTCTTGAACGCCAGATAGATGAGGTTGTACATCGTGCGGATGAAAGCCGCCGGATCCTGCACCGAGGCGTTAAGCGCCAAGTCATCAGTGGGCACCTTTGGCTTGGGAGTTGCCGTCCAGCGCTCCATGCGTTCAATCTCTTTCTCCACGTCGCGCAATGCATGTAGGTAGTGCTCCAATTTCTGCGAATCGTCGCGTCCGAGCTTGCGTTTCATTTCACGGTAAGAGTCCAGAACGCGATCCAGCCTACGCTTGTCCGATGCCAGTCGCGAACGCTGCCCTTTTTGGAGTTGCGGATCGGAATTAAACATCCCGTCATACAATCCACGCAAGTTGTTCGAGGAAGGAATGCCGCGTCCGAATTGATTGTAAGAAAGCGTGTTCGACCTCCCTTCGCCGCCCAAACCTCCTTCATTGCCAAGCACAAGACTCGGGTAACGCGTTTTGTGCCCGTGCGTCATCGCGGCGATTTGATCGAACGATGGGCTTTTCACCGCTGCAGCGGGGTTACTGCCGGTAAGGAATGAATCCGCGGTACTGTGCCCGCCGGCGCTCACGCAATGGGGATGCTCCAATCCTTTTACAATGGTAACGTGCTTAGCCAACGGGTTAAAGGCTTCCATCGACTTGCCGAAGCGCATTTGGCCATCGACCAATTTCGGGTACCAACTCCAGTCACCATGCAGGGCGAATCCGTGTCCCACGTAAAGAGCTAGGAGCCTCTTGGGCATTTCGCTTGCTCGATCGGACGCCATGCAATCGAGAATCGGCAGGCTCAGGGCCACACCGCCAGCACCGCGAAGAAATGTGCGACGATTAATATTCATTCTCTTAGCCATCATTGTCTTCCTGCATACTTGCCCATTTTGGCGCAACGATCATTCTTGAACCTTTGATTGTGAACCGTGCCTGAAAACGTCTGAGGTGGCAATCGCTTTGATCAGGCTCCGCATTTTGTACCCACTTCTTTCGAACTCCGATTGCAGAGCCAGCACAGTCTGCTCATCGCGAAACGTGAGCGACCTGCCCAGAGCATAGGAAAGCATATGACGTGTAAAGCCATATGAGAATTGCTTGTGGTGCTTTTCGAGAAGGAATTTTTTCAAGGGCAACAGACCGTCGATCTCTTGTTCCTTAATCGTGACTTTTTTAACTACTGGGCCAGCTTTCTTAATTGACCTTCGCAGCAGGCCCACCGCATCAAGGCCTTCGGTGGCAATGCCCCATGGATCAATATCCTTGTGGCAGTCGTAACACGTTGTGCCAGTCTTGAGGTGCAAATCCAATCTTTGCTTGATTGATGCTGGGACCCTGGCTTTGGCCTCGCTGGAGGGTTCCGGTAATGAAGCCACATCCGGTGGCGGATCGGACGGCGGATCACCCAGTAGTCGCGAACGAATCCAAACCCCACGGTTCACCGCGTGGGCATCCTGCCCGTTGGATTGCGCCAGCATGACCGCAGCCTGCGCCAAGACGCCGCCACCTCGATCATTGGGCGCAGCAACGCGTACAAATCTCGAAGTGAAGACACCGGTGATGCCATAATGCTCAGCCAGCACTTCATTCACCATCACGAAATCAGATTCAAGAAAACTGAGGCAACTCACATCCTTGTGAAGAACGCGCGCAAAGAATTCGACACATTCCTGCTTCATATATTCCCTGATTCGCATGCCTCGGTCTTTGAATGAAGGGTAGTAATTCGGGTCCACCGCGATCTGATCCAGTCGGGTGAAATCGATCCATTGTGCGACAAAATCTTCAATAAATCGGCGCGCGCGCTTGTCTGCAAGCAGTCGATCGACCTGCTGTTCGATCTTAAAGTCATCAAGATGGTCATGGTCACCCGACAGCGCAATCAACTGTGCATCCGGTGGGCCGTTCCATAGGAAGTAAGACAGACGGGAGGTGAGGTCGTAATTATT